>JBBQSU010000001.1:0-87369 GCA_038234815.1 Tepidisphaerales bacterium
CGTTCACGGGGGTGTTGAACATCACCCATGGAAATCGTCGAGCGAATGCGCCGGCGTAATCGGCAACGTGCTGGGGCCAGTCGGCATTCTGAAAATCCACAAGCCAGTCGGGCAGGCCAAAGTGAACCAGGTCAATGATCGGCCGGATCCCCAACCGCTGCATCTCCGCCATTACCCCGTCCATAAATCGCCAGTCATATTTGCCCGGGCCAAGGAACGTCCTGTGGATCGGCGGACCGTATCGAAGGAAGCGGATGCCCAGGTTGTAGACCAGCGAGAGGTCTTTCTTCCAATTGTCGTAATGCCCCGTTGATTCAAGCTGGTCGACGCGAATGTTATCGGTCGTAACGGGGTTGGAGCATTCGATCCCAACACTGAACATGAATTTCAGCGCTTCCTTTGCGTCGGTTCCCGCACCATTCGACGGGTTTAACGCCACTCGCGGGCATTTTTCATCGCCCAATGCAGGGGGAGCTTTGGTTTCGGAGAATATGAGAGCGCCCTCATCCATATAGATAGGCGGATTACGCTGCTCCGTCACATCGATCTGCGCACCTGAGTCCACAATTGCAGGTTGATTGCCCATTCCAAAGTATACTTCGTCAGGAGGGACAAAGATCGTGCAAAATTTACTTCCTTTGCCCCCGTTTTGGTTTGGCGATTCGGCCCCTGTTTGTCAGCGACGCAATGACATCCACTTCTTCAGATCGGTAGGGACGGCCGTCTGGATGAAATACCTCATGAAACCACGGTGAAGGTTCCGTTCGGTATGGCCGCTGCCAGGAATCCCAGGGATATTTCGTCTGTGTCTTCCCTGCCACCAGCCCCCAGCAGAATGCCCCAACCTTATGCTTCTTCAGCACCGGCAAGACGCCCTCGAACGTACTCCCCGTGCCGCGCGACATGTATTCCGTGCAGATCATCGGACGCTTATACCGCTGCAGATCGATTACCTTCCGCTCGATATGGTCCGGTCGGCCATAATCATGAAAGCTTATGACGTCTGATTGCCCGATCTGCACGCGCTCGTGCTCCTTCATTGTCGCCTCACTCGCCCAGTCTCCCAGCCAGATCCCGGATGTCAGCGGTTGACTCGGTTTCCCCGCCCGTGCCCAGGCGAACACTTTCGGGATTAGTTGCGAGACGATCTTGGCCTTTCCCGGGCCAAGATCGCGAACGCCATAAGACATCGCATTCGGGTTGTCCGGCTCGTTCCACAGATCCCAGACTACAACCCGTGGATCATCCGCAAAATGCCTTATCACCCCAGTTACATACTCATGGAGTTGCTCAAACCTGGCGTAATCCTGCAGCACGTCCACGCCGGGCGACTGCGCCCATCCCGAATTGTGTACGCCCGGTTCCGGGTCGCGCTGCTTACCCGCATATGGAAACGGGTGCCACACACTATCGAAGAAGACGATCATCGTGCCGATTCCGTGCTTGTGCGCAATGCCTAGGAATTTGTCGATCCGCGCAAGAAACTTCCTGGCGTCCTGCTTCCACAACAGGTCGTGCAGAAACACCCGGATCGAGTTCATCCCGATCGACGACGCCCACTTTAGCTCTTCATCGATCAGTGCCGGCGAAAAAGTGTCCGCCTGCCACATCTCCAGCTGATTGATCGCGTTTCTCGGCGAGTAATTGCATCCCACGAGCCACGGCAGATCGCGATACCAGTCATTTGCTTTCTTCTTTGTCCAAACTTTGGCCATCGGTTCTCCTCGCGTAGTGTAGGCTCCTTCCCTTACTGCGTCCGGACAATCCACACGTCAATGGGCGAAAAAAACGGAATAAGTATCAGCGAGTACGCGGTTGAGAAGTCCCTCCAATCGCTCGATGCACTCAACGGTGATGCAGGAACCTGATCCGACAAAGGCAGCCAACGGCGACACGCACCAGGTTGGTTTCGGAATTGGTCAGTCTGGGGTTGCCGACCAAAAGGCCTGTCAATCGTGGGGAGGGTCAAACCTGGTTGCTTTCGCGGTGCGGAAGGAACCAGCCGAGTTGTTTCGCCATGATCTCCGCGGGATTAGGATGCGACCTTAAACGGCCGAGGTTTACGCGCGAGAACAAAGGCGTTTAGGAGCAACGACGGTGGTCTTCAGTTCGCATCTATTCCTCTTCTATTTCCTGCCCGCCGTCCTTCTCCTGTATTACCTGCTGCCAGTGCCCCGCTGGCGAATCGGTTGGCTGGCTGCGGTGAGTTACGTTTTCTACGGCTGGGCCAATCCCCCGTGGGCCTTGATCATGTTCGCCAGCACCCTCATCGATTATTTCTGCGGCCTAGGACTTATCCGCATGTCAGGCTTACAGCGCCGGGCTGACCGCCATTGGAATCCTATTCCATCAACCACCCCGCGTACGCGCGGCATGCTCGCGCTCGTTATCTGCTCCATCAGCGCCAACCTAGCACTCCTGGGCTTCTTCAAGTACTACAATTTCACCGAGCAGAATCTCAACTACCTGGCATTGGCATTGGGCGGCCACGAATGGGTTCCGGTTCTGCGGGTGGTGTTGCCGGTAGGGGTGAGTTTCTACACGTTCAAATCAATGAGTTACTGCATCGATGTGTACCGCGGTGAAGCCCCACCCATGTCCAATTTCATCGACTTCAACGCATTTGAAGCGATGTTTCCCGATCTCGTCGCTGGCCCCATCATCCGCTACGGCGCAATCGCCGAGCAAATGCGGCACCGCGCCCACACTACCGACAAATTTGCCCGCGGTATCGCCTTCCTAGCCTGCGGCCTGGCCAAGAAAATTCTGATCGCCAATCCAATGGGGTACATGGCTGATGCCTCCTTTGGGTCTGTTTCGCGACATGTCCTTGATGCCTGGACCGGCTTGCTCGCCTATGCGTTTCAGATCTACTTTGATTTTTCCGGCTACAGCGACATCGCGGTGGGACTGGGGCTGATGTTCGGCTTCGTTTTTATCAAGAACTTTGATGCCCCGTACCGCGCTGAAAGCATCACCGATTTCTGGCGGCGCTGGCATATCAGTTTGTCCACGTGGTTGCGCGACTACCTATACATTCCTCTCGGTGGCAATCGAAAGGGAAATACCCGCGCCTACCTCAACCTGATCACAGTGATGCTGTTGGGCGGATTGTGGCACGGCGCATCATGGACGTTCGTCGCTTGGGGAGCAATTCATGGGCTCATGTTGGTCGTCGAGCGTTTCGGCGGCAAGGAGAGCCTCTATCGGCGGCTGCCATCGGTGTTGCGCGTGGCCATCACCTTCGTGGTGATTTGCCTGGCATGGGTGTTCTTCCGGGCCGAGCATCTGAGTGCCGCGTGGCAATATCTGGCATCACTCGTGGGCTTGGGACAGCAGACGAGCGGCATGGATCTGGTGGCGGGCGTGATGTACAGCCGCTACCACATTGCCCTGCTGCTGATCGCAGGAATCATCGTCTGGTTCACACCACAGACCTGGACCTTTACCGCGCGGCTTACCCCCATACGAGCGGCGTGGTGCATATTGTTACTGGTGACCGCGATATTGTTCATGTGGACCCAGACTGAGAATCCGTTCCTCTATTTCCAGTTTTGATACGGGACAACACGAGATGCCGACACGTGGCCGTTATAATCCTGCTTCTGCCAAGACGGCGCTTCAGTCGCTTGTCACCACTGCAGAAATGCGCCAAGGGCATATCCACACGCGCGTCTCGCGGAGTGTCGCCTGGACCATGATCTTGCTGTTCCTCGGCATCATTCTGACGGTGCCGATCTCAGAACTCGTTGCAGAGTTTGCCGAAGGTAAACATCTGCGGGTGCTGAATCTCTTTACCATGGGCCGTTTCCCTACGAAAGGCGATCTACGCCAATATGAAGAGACCCTCGAGGAGCGATCACTGCTCGTTCGCTACGTACAACCGCGCATGCAGGAAATGCTTACCTCTCGCGGCGGTTTCGCCTCCAGCAACGTCGTACTCGGTCAGGAGGATTGGCTGTTCTATCGTCCGGGCGTCGATTCGGTGACCGGGAACGGTTTCCTCGAACCCATCACATTGCGGACTCGCGCGCGGAACCTGCGCGACGCCGTCAGCACAGAAACGATCTCTTCCGATCCCCGGCCGGCCATTCTCGAATTTCATTGGCAAGTGCGCGCCGCCGGCGGCCATTTAGTCCTGATGCCCACTCCCGACAAGGCGAGCATTCATGCGGCACAACTCTCGCGTGCGGCACAACCATTCCCCGTCAACCCGTCATGGGTGCAGTTTGTGCAGGAAATGCGTGCTGCTGGCGTGGACGTATTCGACGCGACTCCGCGTGCGACGTCCTCCAGCCAGATTCGATTTCTTCGCCACGACACACATTGGACGCCACAGTGGATGGATGACGTCTCCAATCAGCTTGCCGCGCATATTCAGCCGATGCTCTCGGCCCGCGAACCTACAACCATACAACTTGAGCAAGTTTCGGTTAGTAATATGGGCGATCTTGTTGAGATGCTGCGGCTTCCTGCTACGCAGCAGCGCTTCCTACCTCAGCGGGTGATACTTGAGCGCGTGCGATCCCCTAAAGGTGAATCGCTCCGGCCCGATAACGATTCTGATGTGTTACTGCTCGGCGACAGCTTCGCCAACATCTATTCCGCCGCGCAAATGGGCTGGGGTGAGTCCTCCGGATTACCTGAGCATCTCGCCTACCATCTGCACAGACCGGTCGATTGGATTGCTCGCAACGACGCCGGCGCGCACGCGACACGGGAGATTCTCAGCGGTCAGATGGCGCAAGGGCGAAATCGCCTGGCCGGGAAAAAGGTCGTCATTTGGCAGTTCACCGCACGTGAACTCTCATTCGGAGACTGGAAGCACATTGAAATTACACCCATTCCGGCCACGGCGACCACAAAGACTCATTGACCAACCTGATTGGTCCACACGGCCCAATAAAGCGGACCGGTTTCCTGTTCGAAATATTTGTTCACGATCCCGCCCATGAAATAGTCATCGATCGGCACATCCAACGCGAGCCGATGGACCTGACCAACCTGAAAAGAAGTGACGGTTCCCCCAATGACCTTTACCCGACGATCGGCCGCCTCGCTGCGCGGCTTCGTGGGATTGTACTGTCCCACATAGATCGTATCCGCATGCACCTTGCCGCGATGAACCTGCACGACTTGATACTTGAGAATTGCGGCATAATCATAGAGTTCGCGTTTGAAGATCGCTCCCTGCGGAATTTCCACCAATCGCGCTGTCACCTCAATTGATCCAAGCGTGGTGACCTTCGCATCGGCACCGTCCTTCTTGGCTGCCGTCGCCGATTCTCGCCCGCAACCAGCGACCGCCAACGCCGTCAGCATCGCCAAAACGCCTGCTCTGCGCCAAACGCGGCCCATCTTGGTGATAATCATCTCTTTCATGGTTTCGCTTGGGTTGCTGCCGCATCCCCAATCTCCTTGACCGTCCAATGTGGTTCCCATCCCCAGGACAAGTCCAGCCGCGGACCGGACTTGGCCTTTGGAAAACGTTGCTTGAGCGCGGCGCTTTTGCCGCAGATCACCGGGGCGTCGGCGATACGGACGATCGCCATACTGGTATGAGAGTTGTCGACTTTACCAAGATCGCTCTCGCTGCGCGTAAAGAGTACATAACGGCCATCGGGTGAGGCGCAACCGCCGTAGATGTGGCGGTTGTCTTCGGCGTAGATGACGCGTTTGTCCTTGCCGTCGCCGTTGGCGACCCAGAGCTCGGCCCAGCCGCCTTTGTCCGGGATTATGCCGCGGGCATAGACGATGCGGAGCGAATCAGGCAGCCAATCGGGCGTGCAGTTGTAGCGGTCGGTTTCGCTAATGGCGTTGATGTCGCCGGTACGGGTACTGAGCCGACCGATATTCCAGAACGGTCCGAGGCCATTGGCGGTGCCGACGAACCACTGACCATCCGGCGACCAAGTCAGCTGTTGCACGATTCCTTTGCGGGGCGATTCGCGCACAACCTTGAGCGTAGCGAGATCGATGATCTGCACATTATCTTTCGCCAGGCAGGCAATCTGCTTGCTGTCCGGCCCCCAGGAGGCCCATTGAAACTTGCCCCCCAGCACGACCGGGTTCTTGCCGTCGGCATCGGCAATGACCAGATCAAAGGTACCGTAGGTGTTGTTGTCCAGCGCCTCGGTGACCGGCATGCGGTAGTAAAGTATCTTCTTGCCGTCCGGCGAAAACCGGACACCCCCCTCGTTGAATTTGGGCGTGCTCGTCAGCGCGTGGCGATGGGAGCCATCGGGCCGCATGACAAAAAGATCCCAGTCTCCGGTCTCCGTCTGGGCGCTGAAGGCGATCCAGCCCATGCTGCGAAGTTCCCTCGCGAGTTCGGACGAGGGGGCGTCGCCGGCGGGCGCTTCGGAGGCGGTCCAGCAAGGCTCCCAGCCGGTAGGAAGTGTTAGCACCGGGCCGGTCTTGGCATTGGGATACTCGAGCCGTAGCTTCGCGACGTCACCGCCATAGAGCGGGGCATCGGCGAGCCGCATCAGCGCCATGGGAGCGCCGCCGTGGCCCGGGTCGCCGTCTTCGTTCATGTTGCCGGTGAAGAGGGCGTACTTGCCGTCGGGGGAGATTTGGCCACCGTAAACATGGCGGCCATCCTCGGCGTAAAGCAAGTGGGGGTCGCGGCCGTCAGCTTCCGCGATCCAAAGCTGCGTCCACTGGGCGGGGCGCTTGGAGAAGATGAGACGCTTACCGTCCGGTGACCAGTCAGGCGTGCAGCAATCGACCTTGCTGACGGCGCGGGTCTTGCCGCTGGCAATGTCCATGCAGGCGATGCTCCATCCGGTGCCGAAGTTGTTGGCCACGCCGGATAGTGACGACCCATCGGGCGACCACGTCATCTGCTGGAAGAACCCCTGCCGCGGAAGCGTCCGAACTACCTTCTTGGAAACTAGATCGACAATCGTAATGCCCTTGATCCCCAGGCATGCGATCTGCTTGCCGTCCGGGCTCGAACTGGCCCAAGGGTATTCGCCCACCTCACCGAACGCCTCCGGTTTGGTCCCATCGCTCCTAGAAACGGTCAACTGCCCCTGGATTCCGTGATCATTTCCGCTAATGGTTCCGTTTCGCGGTAACCGGCGATAAAGCAGACGCGAGCCATCGCGTGAAAACAGCGGGTACGCTTCGTTGAAGTCCGGGGTATTCGTAACGTTTCTGACGTTCGATCCATCGGGACGACAGATGAACAGGTCCCAGTCCCCCTTCTTTGACGGCGCAGAGTAAACGACCCAGCCCTTGTCGTGAACTTCCCCGGTCAGTGCTTCCACGGCTTGGTCGCGACCGCGCCGTGGGGCATCCTGGGCTTCTGCCGAATTCGCGAGCATTGCCGTCCACAATGCTGCAGCAATGACCGTTTTGGGGGACATGCCGAATTTTCCAAGTGCGCCATTCATGGACGCCAATATACCGCCCTGGTTGACCCTACCCAATTGTGTCTGGCGCGCCACGGTTCCTCTTGGCGGGTAAACTCCCGCAGAAAAGGAATCTGTTGGCAGTAGGCGAGCGAAGTAGGTCCAGACGGGCGGGAAAAACAAGCGAGTAAAACTGGTCCACCCCCATGGCCTTGGATTGCGTGCCGATTCTTTGAATCGTGCGTATCAAGGCAGGGATGTTAAACGTGGGCGACTACCTGCAGATTCGATTATTGCATCGGGCGGGAATGGGCAAGCAAAATGCCGGCACGGGTGGTCTCGCCGAATACGTCCTCGTACTTCTCCCGGAGTTGGCCGACGGTCATCCGCTGCAGGACGGCGATCTGGTTTCCGATGTTCAGGGCCATGTTCAAACTCCTATCTCTGGCTCTGGCAAGGCGTTAACTGCGCTAGACATGAAGCCTCGTTCCCGCCTGATACTCAAGGCCGGTTGCGCCAGATTCCTGCGGATTCTGCAGATTGCCGGAAGGCGGCGATGGGGCGGGACCGCCAAGGTGTAGCGCCGGAGCTGCGCGAGTAGCGGCAGCGCCGGCGTGATCTCCGGGATGCCCCGGCTCTGCCCCGGGCGATCGGTGCGGAAGTAGTGCAGGATGCTCCGCGCCGGCACGCGGTCATACGGCCACGGGTGGTGGGATGAGCTCCTTGAGCGACCAGGCCGCTTCGAGCAAAACATCGCGATGCTCGGCAGTAAGTAAGGGAAGGTCGTTGATTTCGCCCTGCACAAGAACGTATCCGGGCGTGGGATGGCAAAGGAATAAACCGCCCTCGCCCCGAGTTTCGATGAGGGTGAGAGTAATCTCCCAGGCTCCGGCGCCATTACGCCGCGGTTTGTAGGTCTTGCCGGTGATAGTGACAAGACCCTCAGCGGCTGGATCGCCGACGCCCGGCCCGATCCCGCGGGCAACATCGACGTACAAAGCTTCGATGAACTCGCCCAACTCCGGGCCCATAATCGTCAACTCCTGGAACAAAACCGGCGTGTCACCGCAGAGCGTGACTTTTTAAAAAAAGTGTCCGCTTCCTTCGCGACTCCGACCCGCCCGATCGGAGGTTCCAGGTGATTCACGAATCCAAGGATCTGTTCGCCATCCGCATGATGTGTGACGCCCTGAACGTCAGTCGGCAAGGCTACTGTCGCCCGGCAGCGAGCCACTCGGCAATCAAGCGGTCGTAATGAGCACGACTCGCTTTCGACAGCCACGGACCCAGGAGATGGTCATGTCCGGCGAGCGTGACAATAGCCTGTCCGGACTGCTTGTGAAGACGATAGGAAGGAAGCGCATCGGCGGGTAGACGGGGCATGGCGGGCTCCAATCGAAGGTTAAAAACGGAATGTTCCGTTTTTCCAGACCTTAGTGGGCCGCTCTGCCCGACGCGGACAGGTACGCTATCTTCTGCGTTCGGCAAGACTTACGTTCAAAGCGGGCGATGGGAGTCGAACCCACAACAGCTAGCTTGGAAGGCTAGCGCTCTGCCATTGAGCTACGCCCGCGGGGTGGTCGGACCGGGAGGTCGCTAGTGATCCCGATTCAGGGTTGAGCCGGGTCAAATCGGCCTTCTCGGTCCTGTCCCTGTGGTGGCAGTATAGCCGTGCGACTGGCACTCTGACAACCATCGCGACGCCTGCGAAACGGCGTTAAATGTATGGCCCTTGGGCTGTAGAGGGCCTCGCCGACGACGGTTGGGTTCATTTTTGTTTACGGGGGCGATGTCCTGGCGGTGTCAGGCCAGGGACGGTTATTGCCCGCACGGGTCTTGATCGCGACCCGTTCCGGCCGAGGTCTAAATAAGTGATCGCAGCATTCGGTCCTCGCTTCTGTCTGAGAAAAGGCCGATCAAGAGAAATAGGGACTATCCCTAGCGATCGGGCTTCTGCAAAACCATCGCTCTGTAATGGCCGATACATATGGTGGGTGCCGAGTTCGGTCTCGGCTGTTTGTCTACTTGTGTGCCGACAGCTTATGAACGACGTTCTGCTTAATAAGATCGCTCAGTGTGCCAATCTGCCTTCGCTGCCTGCGATCGCGATGCAGGTTTTGGAGATGGCGCAGAAGGCCGAGGTGGACATTGCCGAGATCGCGCGGGTGATTTCCAAAGACCCGGCGATGAGCTCCAAGATACTCAAGACCGTCAACTCCAGTTTTTACGGCCGAAGTCAGCACGTCAGCACCATCAGTCATGCCCTGGTGATTCTCGGACTGCAAAGCGTAAAAACGCTGGTCCTGGGATTTTCGCTGGTCACCAATTTGTCCAAGAGCAAAAGCAAGGGCTTTAAGCATATGGACTATTGGAAGCGGAGCATTTATGCCGCGACGGCCGCGCGCATCATTGGCAAGAAGATCGACCTGGTGCAGCAGGAAGAAGCGTTTCTGGCAGCGCTGCTGAAGGACATCGGCATGCTGATTCTGGACCAGATATTTGGAGACGAGTACGGGAGCATTCACGCGAAGCTGGCGTCGCACGAGGACCTGCCCGCGGCCGAACAGGCAGCGCTGGGCGCGACGCACGCGGAGGTGGCTGGCTACCTGGCCGAGCAGTGGAAACTCCCGCCGCTGCTGACTACGCCGATTCGACACCATCACGATTCAGAGAACGTGGCCGATCCGTCGTTGCGGCGGCTGACCGAGGTAATTTCACTGGCCGGCCGCTGCGCCAACGTGTTTGTTGACGAGCAGGCGGCCCCCGCGATCGCCAAGGCCCGCGCGTTTGCCGCAGAGCGGTTCGGCATGGCCGAAACGCAGTTTGACACATTGATGGCCGAGATCGGGCTGCGCACAAAGGAAGTGGCGTCGCTTTTCGAGATCAATCTTGGCTCGGCGATGAACTACGAGCAGATTCTCAAGAAAGCCAACGAGGCGCTTGTCGAGATTACGCTGCAGTTTCAGCAGCAGGCAACGACGCTTCAGGCCGAAAATACGCAATTGCAAAAGCAGGCGACGACCGACGGCCTGACGGGGTTGGCCAACCGCGCCACTCTCGATCAGTTCGTCGCTGCGCGGTTCACTGAGGCCATGGCCCAGGGCAAAGCGATTGCATTTTTGATGCTGGACGTGGACAAGTTCAAAAGCGTCAACGATACGCATGGGCACCAGATCGGCGATCAGGTGTTGCGCGTGCTGGGCAAACTGCTGAGCAGCGCCGCCCGGGCGCAGGACATGGCCGCGCGCTACGGAGGCGAGGAAATGTGCCTGGTTCTGCCGGGAACCTCGCGTGCTACCGCGGCGGCCATCGCCGAAAGCATCCGCAGGGCGATCTGCGCACGGCCGATTCCTGTGGGAAACAATGCTTCGCTTCCGGTGACTGCCAGCATCGGTGTGTCGGCACTGGAACCGGGAATGCCCTTTAAGGAGCCGGCCCACCTCCTCAAGGCCGCCGACATGGCCCTCTATGCCGCCAAACGCGGCGGGCGCAACTGCGTCCGCGTGTTCTCACTCCCCAAGCCAGCCGCCAGCGCCGCGTGAACCGTCCTTCGGCGGGTATTGATCCCCAAAAAAAGCGAAATCGCCGGATTTTTTTCTTTGCCCCATCCGCCCGATAAGAACTTACCGGTTCTCTGACTAATCGCGGCTGCGACACGCGCAGTCCGATAGTAGCGACAGCAATAGTACTGACAGGTAATGAATTCGTTCACGCAACCAAAGTAGGGGACGGATTGATCCGATGCAGAGAATGTCACGGACAGGCCGAAAGAAAGGCGGGTGCACCCGCCGAGGGTGTCCGGGATAAGTCGCGTTGGTGATGGTATTCGAGACCATTGCAATTCACGCGACGGGATGTTTAAGGACGGTTGCGGGCACAGGCGTTCGGGTGTTAAGACAGGTAAACTGGAATGGGCAAGAAATTTTTTTTAATTCTGCCTTTTTCGGGTTGAAATGCTTTTCATCCTATGCATGATGCCTCGTGCCGAACTTAGGCAGCCTTGCTAGGGCGTCTTACTGGCAGGGAACTTCAGCCCAGATAGTGACACGTTCGCCCGTGCTCGTTATCGATCGTTGGTTGGTTCCCTTAAACGTTGTTCGACGGGCTTACTCGGCCTTTGCCATCAGGCCCGTCTATTACTTAAAACTCGCAATCCAATTGCGAGGGGACAATACATGTTTACCAAACTACTCGCGCGGAGATTCCGCGCGTTGACCGGGGCCGTCGCAGCCCTAGACCGAACCGGGAACATTCCCCAGCTTAATACCCGCGTCGCCAAGCCCCGCACCGCGCTCTTCGAAAGCCTCGAAGACCGCACGCTGATGTCTACCTATTATGTCAGCGCCGCCGGTAGCGATGCCAACGCCGGCACCAGCTCCTCCGCTGCTTTTAAGAGCATTTCCAAGCTCAACGCCATGACGTTCAAGGCCGGCGATGCAATCCTCTTTGAAGGTGGCAAAACCTTCGGCGGAAATCTCAAGTTCGACGAATACGACGTTGGAAGTTCTTCCCACCCCATCACCGTCAGTTCTTATGGATCGGGCAAGGCCACCATCAGTGCCGGATCGGGAAACGCCATCTATGGTTGGAAAGATGGCGGGTACATCATCAAGAATCTGAAGTTCGTCGGTTCCGGCTCCGGCAATTCCGGCGCGGGCATCAACTGGACGAACCCCAAGAGCAATAATATCGATTACAGTTATCTCCGGTTTGACAACATTGAATCCACCGGCTTCAAAAATGGCATCTTAATCGCCGGGATCAACGGCGCGGCCGGCTACAACGACGTTCGCATCACCAACTGTTCGTTGCATGAAAACGCCCACGCCGGACTCGAAGTTTCGTCGCCCAACCGGTTGGCCCACTCCAATTTCTACATCGCCAATGTCAAGGCCTACAACAACTACGGCGAAGGCACTAACAGCCAGACCGGCTCCGGCATTCAGGTTAATGGCGTCGACGGCGTGGTCATCGAGCGCTCCATAGCCTACAACAACGGCTATAAAGGCGGCGACGGCAACCTCGGCATCTGGGCCTCCTTCTGTAACAAAGCCACGATTCAGTACAACGAATCGTACAACAACATCTCCAAAGGCGGCCGTGACGGCGGCGGATTCGACTTCGATTACGCCGTCTCCAATAGTGTCATGCAATATAATTATGCGCATGGCAACTACGGCAACGGAATCACGCTGGCCCATGCCATCAACACCAGCGCCTGGACCAACAACATCATTCGTTACAACATTCTCGAGAACAACGGCCGCGGGCCGGGCGACTCGGAGATCAAGCTCTGGGGCAAGGTCAACAACGTCCAGATTTATAACAACACGATGTTCATAAAGAGTCGTTCGTCGGCCAACACGGCCCGGGCGATCAAGATCCATAACACCGCTGCTCCCGGCATGTACGCCACCAACGTCTACATCCGGAACAACATCCTGATGACCGACAGCAGTAATCTGCTGGTGGAGGTCACCAGTACGATGCTGGCCGGATCGAAAAACATCGTTTTCCAGGGCAACGACTACTACAACACCAGCAACATTTTTAAGATCAGCTACAACGGCAAGAACTACACCGATCTGGCATCGTTCCGGTCCGGTGCCAATCAGGAAAAGCTCAACGGTGCGGCCGTAGGCTCCACTGCCAACCCTGGATTGACCAGCTTCAATCAGAACATCACCGTCGGCGATCCGTACAAGCTCAATACGCTCTCGGCCTACAAACTTCAGTCCGCTTCTCCCGTGGCCAACAAGGGCGTGAACCTCGATTCTCTTGGCGTCAGCAAGTCGTTGAGCGACTTCTGGGGTTCGAACATCTACCAAGGCGGCTCTTACGACGTTGGTGCCGACGAGATGGGAACGGGCAGCGTGGTCGTGTCCTCGCCGATCAACCTGACACCCGCGCCGGGCACTTCGCTGCCGCAGTCGGTCGGAACGCCGACGACAGCCCCGACACCGACTCCAACTCCGACTCCCGCTCCGGCACCCACGCCAACCCCGGCACCAACGCCAACCCCAACCCCAACCCCACCACCGACGCCGACTCCAACTCCCTCGTCAGTCGCGGTCCCGACCGGTCTTACCGCCGCCGGGCTTAGCAATGGGGTCTATGTTTCCTGGATCGCCTCAAGCTCCAGCAACATTGCTGGATACAGAGTTGATCGCGTTTCCGGTTCCACCACCACCAAGCTCAATGGCGGAAATCTCATCAAGAGCAACTTCTATCTTGATCCGGGTGCACAGCCCAACGTCACCTACACGTACCGGGTGGCTGCGGTCAACACCAGCGGGACTGTCAGTGCTTATGTGACCACCACGGGCAAAATAGGCTCGGGGTCAGTGACTCCTGCCTCCACGCCCACGCCGAGCGTCACCCCGACACCTTCCACCGGTGGTCTGACCAGCGGTAACGTCGGCAGCGTTTCCACCGGCAGCACCTCAGGATCGGGTTCCAGCTACACCGTCACCGCGTCCGGTGCCGACATCTACGATACCGCCGACGCCTTCCGGTTCGTTTACAAAACCCTCACCGGCGATGCCACCATCATCGCTAAGGTGAGCAGCCAAACCTACGCCAATGACTGGGCCAAGACCGGCGTGATGATTCGTGAATCATCGGCCTCCAACGCCAAGAACGTCGCGGTCCTGCTCACCGGCGCGCACGGCGTGACCATGCAGGAGCGGGCTACTACCAGCGCCCGAACCACTCACACCGAGAAAACCGGCTACCACGCACCGGCGTGGGTGAAGCTGGTTCGCAGCGGAAGCAGCTTCTCCGGCTACGTCTCCACCAACGGCACCAACTGGACCCTGGTCTCAACCACCCGGGTTTCCATGAATGCCACCGTGCAAGTTGGCCTGGCGGTCAGTGGCCACGATTCGGCGAGCACCGTCCAGTTTGATAACCTCTCGATCGTCTAAATCGAGGTTGATAGCATCCCACAACGCGATCGAGGCCGGAGGCAACCCCTCCGGCCTCGGCGCGTTTTTCAAGGCCCGGTCCTGGCCGCTCGGCGAACGTATTCATGCCTGCGATAGTCATACAGTTTTCCCCAGCTCCAATGCACGCGCACCGGGTAAACCTCCATTTTTTCCTGCGACCACTCCGGCCCCAATCGCTCTAGCAGGGTTTCAGGCTTGGGCTGAAATGATGCCTCCCAAACCACCAGGCGTTTTATGCCATTGCTCTCACCGACGATGCGCGGTATCCGCTGTTCGCTTCGGAAGGTCTGCACTTCCACCCATGGGCTGTCGGCTCTTGGGCGGAGCATGTTCAGGTACATCGCGCCGATGACGCCTTCGATCCGCCCGAACCCCGGCCCGGCCTGACCCACCGGCGGCGGACCGACGAACGTCAACAGATCACTCCGCCGGCCTGCATTGTCCACGTCGGCGGCGATCCGATCCAAGGGCGGCTCGGTCGGCACATAGACCCGCGCCCAAGCCTGCAGCAAATTCATCCCCAACAGCGCGTTAATCGCCAGCACACGCAACGGGCGCGTCGGCAGGCGCAGCAGCAGCGTCACCACACCAATCGCCGCCGCGGGCCAGATCACCCCGGTGTATCGCGGCATCCACACGCTCTGCTCGTAAGGCCCGTTGGCCAGCGCTGCCAGCGCGCCCATCAGGCCGATGACAATGCCCCCGGCCAAAAACAGCCCGCCCAGTTTTCGCGCCCGCGTGGCCAGGTTTTGGCCCGAATAATGAAACGCCAGCGCCACAGCCACCGGCGCGATAATCCAGATCATCCGAAACGACGTCAGCCGCTCCAGCCAGTGATCCAGCGCGCCCAGCAAGTCCACGCTCGCGGACGTGCTATGCATCTCGTAGACCGCCAGCACCGCCGGCAAGCCCAGCACCAGCACCACCAACGCCCGGCGGACCCACACGTGCAACAGTAATGCCCCAGCCAAGACCGCAGATACAAGCCCAAACGCAATAGCCGGCGTATTGAAGTGATAGGCGCTGCTTAGCCAAAACGCGACCTGATGCCTAAGCGTGACATTCGTCGGGTCGGGATCGACTCTCACCATCGCCGGTGCGCCACGCAGCGTCGCCACCGTTGATGCCCACCAATCACTGGGCGTGGTTGTTTTCAGGATCGATGCGACATAAAACCCGTAAAGGGGCAGCACAATCCACAGCGAAATGAACAGCGCGCTTCGCCACCAGATTTCCGGCAGTTCCTCGGTCAGCACCGGCGGGGCGTTCATGGGCTGGCGCGCACCCAGCCACTGCTTCACCCGGCGCACCGGCAGTCGGCGAAGACTGTCGCGAACCCTCATCCAGATCGGCACGTTTGACCGCTTCCACGGAAACGCGCCCAGCACCAGCAGCAGCCCGGAGATCCCCAGCGTCCAAACGCACGTGCGCGTGATGATTGCGGGAATTTTTGGCTCTGGATTTTCCTGAATCCATGAGTATTTGTACAACAGCGACGCGGCCGTGTCCGCTGTCATTTCCGCGCCGGAATAACCCGAATTCCTGCGTTCCACCCAGTCGATTCCTCCTCCATGCCAATCATTATTCGATTTGTAATACCCGATCGGCCCGGCCGCGATCACGGCAAGACCCGCCACCAGCCACACCCCCTGCACCCAATGCACTTTGCGACTGGCCAGCAGCCAAATCGGCTGGAGCAAAAGCGGAACAAACCCGAGCGCGTGCAGGCCCACCATTGCGCAGCCGGCAGCCACCCAGCACAGCCAGATGGTGAACCCACGCCTGCGCATCCACCACAAGAAACAGCCCGCGTTAAGAGTGACGAACAGCCAAAGCGGCATGTACATCTTTGCGTCGCGCGAATAACTAATCAGCCACGACGAGCAGGCGGTGAAAAGGGCGACGACGACCGCGTGACGCTTCGAGAGCAACTGGCGCGTCAGAAAATACATCGCCGGGATCATCAGCGTCCCGCAGATCGCAGGATAAAGCCGCAGCAGGCCGACACTCATGCCCCCGTGCCACTGCTTGATCTTCCAGATCAGTAAGTAATGCAACGGCGGAAATCCCTGATTGGTCAGCGTTTCAAAAAGATGATCGAGCGTGCCCTTGATGCGCTCGTAGGTCATGCCCTCGTCCACCCAGGCCGCCGGGCGACTGAGCTGATAGAACCGAAACATCCCACCCAGCAGAGTCATCAATGCCAGCAGCGTTAGCGGATGAATCGCCACCCCGACGGCCCGCGCGACGAGGGAGGCCGGTTTGGAAACTGCCCGGGCTTTGGCCCGCTCAGGGAGCATACCCGCGGCCTCGGGCGAACCCGGTGCTGGTATGGCCTGGTCGGCTGGTTTGATCCCCACAACATTTTCAATCGCGTCTGCGGACATATCCATCGCCTATAGTACAAAATGCACGCCGGATTGTTTGCCCGGCAAAATCAAACCAACGCCCGCGCGGAAAAAACGGCCGGCCAACACCCGACACGACCCACCCGCACTCCAAAGTCTGCAACCCTCCAATAAATGACATAAGTCATTGTTTATAAGTAGCTTATGTATTGTTTGAATAGAGAAAAGGGGGTCCGAAGGGGGTCCCGAGAGGGTCCTTTCCGGGTCCCGTTGCGTGTGAAGAATATCCCACTTCTTGCGCGGGTATATCAATGATAACCCCATGAAATTACAGGATTTGCATACGTTGTTGTGCTTGTTGCCACCCTCGACCTCTCGTGAAACACACCCCTTAACCTGCGCGCAGGCGTGACCCACCGGGGACGAGATGCACACATTCTTCCTCATGGTGACCTCCAATACTGGCCCATTGCGCTTGGATAAAAAATCAACCCTCTACCCTACCCCCCCGTGGTGCGCAAACCGGCGCCAATTTGCGCAACTTGGAGTGCTGTAAAATGTGCGTAAGGTTATTTATATAAACCACTTACGAAAATTATAATTTTTTTTATAACGCTGAAATGATGGTGCGCATTTGTGACACAATTCGCGCACCACTTTGTGACGACCTCGACTGAGCCGACTGCCCTCGGCTTTGTTTGAAGACCCAATTAAAGGAGGGCGGAACAAAGCTTGTCCCGGTCCCGTCGATTAAGAAAGCCGGTCGGGACAATCTGCCAGACCTGGCAAATCTGCGAAATGGAGGGTGCTCTCCCCTCCGCCGCCTTCGCGAGTTGCGTCTTGGAATATTCCCGATCGAACCAGCAATCAGGCTTTGAGAATCGGCAACGTATTAAACTGCTGGCCGAGGATCGGCTTGCTGGGCGTGTCCAGCCAGCTTTGCAGGATCGTGGCGTACACACTTCGGAAATCGACCGTGTACTTCAAATCACCCTGATCGAGATCGGTCAGCGAAGGGTGATTGCCGATGATGCCGGTTTTGAGCTTCGGCCCCATGATAAACATCGGCGCTGCGGCGCCGTGGTCCGTGCCGGAACTGGCGTTCTGCTCCACCCTGCGGCCAAATTCGCTGAAGGTCATCAGCAACACGCGGTCGTCGTTCTCCTGCTTTTGCATGTCTTTCCAGAAGGCGGCCAGGCTGTCGGACAGTTGCAGCATGAGGTTGTCATGGCGTCCGCGCTGGTTGGCGTGCGTATCAAATCCTCCGAGGCTGACGTAGTAGACGCGAGTGGGCAGCCCGCCACCAATCATGGCCGCGATGGTTCGCAATCCGCTTCCGAATTCGTTATTCGGATATTGGGCCACCGGCTGATGGTTGCGGGTCATGCGCAGGATATCGTCGCTGCTGACTTGCGCGTCCATCGCGGTCCGGTGCAGAAAATCCAGCTCGCTGGCCGGCGTGATTTCGATTTTCCGGCTCGCCGGGCGGACGAGTTTCGGCTTTTCGCTGGGCGGTTCCTGAGGCGCGGCGCGTTTGTTCAGGGATATGTAGGCATCCTTGTCCGTGCCGTTGTAGCGGTACGATTCGGGTCGCTCAAACGTGAGCGGCCGGACGCGCTCGCCTTGCATGGCCAGCGGGGTGTTGCCCCCGATCGCGATGCCGACGTGCGGGTCTTCGCCTTTGCAGGTTGCGTCGAAATATCGGCCGATCCATCCGCTGCTCAGCGCTTCCCGCTCGGGCACGGCGGTCTGCCAGATGTCCATTGATTTGAAATGCGAGCGATTGGGATTGGGATACCCCACACCCTGCACAATGGTCAGACGCCCCTTGTCATATAGTTCCTTGAGCGATTTGAGATTGGATTGCAGGCCGATGTAATCGTTGACCTTCAGCACGCTTTTAGAGTCTTCGCCGATTCCCGGGCGGGCGCGGTGATAGGCATCGTCGCCGAAGGGAACGACGGTGTTGAGGCCGTCGTTTCCGCCGGAGAGCTGGACGACAACCAGGATCTTTCCATCCTTGCCCGATGGTCGCTGGGTGCGATGGGTGTCCAGCGGATCGGACAACGCCATCACCGTCTGATTGATAAAAGCCGGGACGGTCTGGGCCGCAGCCAGAAGCGTCAGGCCTTTTTGCAAAAATACCCTGCGCGTGGATAGGTTTTTCAGCATTTATGGCTCCTCTGATTCAAACCACGAACACACGAAAGCACGAAGGGAAGCGAAAGATCTGAATGAAAAACAATCGTTCGGGAACCTTCGATTTCTTGTTCCCAACATCTTTTCAACCACTTTGACCTGTTCTTTCCTTTGTGCCTTCGTGGTTACTCCTAACACAACTGATATTCCGGCATCGACACGATCAACTGGATCATGCTTCGTATTGCCGATTCGGTCGCCCGGCCTTTCATGGATTGGATCAGCGTTTGGCGCTTTGCCGGGTCGATCGGCCGCTGAACCAGGCGATCCACCCAGGTGTCCACCGCAGACTCGACTGCATTTGCGCCAGGAGGATCAAACCCTAGCGGCCGGGCGTTTCGGTTGGCCCCGGCACCTTTGAGGTTTGCCCCCAACGCGACGGAGCTTTCCGCGCCGGTCAGCCATAGGCAGGTATTATATCGCACGAACAGCGTGCTGGTGCTGATCCATGTGTGCCCGCCGGGCCAGCCCTTGACGTTCGGCGGATAAAGTGGGGCCTGCCCCATCTGGTTAAGCATCCCGTTGATCTGGTTAACCGGGGGCATCGGGCGGTCCAGCAGGCGGACCGTACCCACCAAGAGCTGGATCGGACTTTTGATCTGCGCGCCGATCACGTTGGCTTGATAAAACGCCTTGCTGCTGAAGAGCGTTCGCAAAAGCGGGCGTATTTCGTAACGCGCCTCGCGGAACACTTCGCCGAGCGAACTCCGCAAGGTTTCTTCCAGGTCGTCCGTGACGAAATAGTGATACAGCCGTCCGGCGATGTAAGTGGGGCAAGCGGTTTGATTCAGGATCAAATCGACGACATCATCCCCATCGAAATTGCCCCGCGCGCCGAAAACATTTTTCTCCCCGTCGTCGTGATCGAACTTGCGGTAGACGAAATCGTCGCCGTCGTGTGCCCAGCCGGTGAAGGCCCGGGCCACCTGCTTGATGTCGTCTTCGGTATAGTTGCCGATGCCCAGCGTAAAGAGTTCCATCAGCTCACGGGCGTAGTTTTCGTTCGGGTGTGCCTTGCGGTTCTGAGAGTTGTTCAGGTAGTCCAGCATGGCCGGATCGCGGGAGATTTTCTTGACGAACGTGCCGAAATTGCCCGCGGCTTGACGGCGCAGCAGTTCGTTCTGATTCCACATCAATGACGCGCTGCGTTCGTCCTTGGCGCTGGTGGTGAAATGCCCGTGCCAGAAAAGGGTCAGTTTTTCCTGAAGGGGATACGGCCCCTCAACCATCCGCCGAAGCCACCATGAAGCCGTTGCCATCACCGTCTGCCGATTCGAAGCCAGAAACTTCAGTTTCAACTGCTTTCGCTCTTCGGCCGACTTGCCGGCCAGCGTCTTGGCGATCTCACGAAAATTGCTGGGAAGCCCTTCGATACTGGAGAGATTGGGCACGTCGGTCTGGCTTTGCTCCTCTGCGGCCAGATCGGGAAAATCCAGCAACCAATCGACGGCACCGATCGGCCCTAGCTTAAACGCCTTCTCCACTTCGGCGGAGGTTCCGCCAAAGCCCGCGCGATTCAGCAGGTGCGCGGCTTTTGCACGATCCCACGGGTCGGCGTCGGTCGGCTTAAATGTCGCCAGCATCGGATGTAATCGGGCCATTGGTCACACTCCTGCCGCTCTATCAACGTCCGCCAGGGTCGATTATTTCACAATTAGGATACCGCGTATCCGATTTATGTGTTGTTCAAAAAAGCGGCGTTTTCCTATTGCGTCGCCCGATGGCCTGCGGCAAGATCAGACAGCGATGAGTGGCAGGACCTGAGCCGGAGGCCATTTGAGGCGGCGGTTGCTCAGTAAACTCGGTCTGATGCTGGCTTTAATGACCGGTGCCATTCTCGGTCTGGGCACGTTCACGTTCAATTATGGGGAGGGCCTCAGCTACTTCTCCCACGATCCCAAAGCCTGCAACAACTGCCACGTGATGAATGACCAGTACAACGCCTGGCAGCATGCCAGCCATCACGCGGCCGCTACGTGTGTCGATTGCCACCTGCCCATCTCTTTGATTCCCAAATACATGGCCAAGGCCGAAAACGGCTACTGGCATTCCAAGGGCTTTACGTTCATGGACTTCCATGACCCCATCATGATAAAGCCCAGAAACGCGGCGATTCTGCAGGAAAACTGCCTGCGTTGTCACGGCGACCTGGTACACGACCTGGTAGTCGGGGCGCGCAATACCGGCGACAGTGTCCAGTGCGTCCATTGCCACAATGGCGTGGGCCACGGAGCGAGGAATTAAATATGACCCAGAGCAATCCCAACGACGTGCCAGTCAAGCGAAGGTCCCGCGTGCTGGCCTTCGCCTTTGCGGTGGTGCTGACCGCCGCCATCACCTTCGCTTTGACGGGGTTGCTGATGAGCATCTTCCAGAGGAAGCAGGAAGCCAAGAACCCTTACGTCCGGCTGGTGGAAGTGGACGAAAACACCACCGACCCGGCGAAATGGGGCATCAACTGGCCAAAAGAATATGACAGCTATAGGCGCACGGTGGACGTGACACGAACAAAGTTCGGGGGAAGTGAAGCCCTGCCGGCGGAGAAAATCGAGCGCGATCCTTGGATGAAGCGCATGTTTGCAGGATACGCCTTCAGCATCGACTACCGCGACCGTCGCGGGCACGCTTACATGATGCAGGACCAGGAGAAAACCGACCGCGTCACCAAGCGTCCCCAGCCGGGGGCGTGCCTGCACTGTCATGCGTCAATCATCCCGGCCTATCGTGAAATCGGCAAAGGCGATGTGATGAAAGGCTTTGAGCTGATTTCAGCCATGCCTTACAAGCAGGCCCACGATCTGGTGGGGCCAGATGGCAAGAAACTCATGGAGCACCCGGTGAGCTGTGTGGATTGCCATAACCCCAAGACGATGGAACTCCGCGTTACCCGTCCGGGGTTCATTTTAGGCATTCAAGCCCTGGCCGCAGGGGACGCTCCGGTGCCCCATCTGCAAAGCATCGAGCGCTGGCGCAAGGGTTCCCGGGCGATTCCTTACGACCCCAATGTCGATGGTACCCGGCAGGAGATGCGGTCCTTCGCCTGCGGGCAGTGCCATGTCGAATACTATTGCGGGCCTAAGGTCACGCTCTTTTTCCCTTGGAACAAAGGTCTGAAGGTTGAAGACATCGAAGCGACGTATGACAACTTTAAGTTTGCTGACGGCGAGCAGTTTTATGACTGGAAACACGCCGAAACCGGCGCCAAGGTCCTCAAGGCACAGCACCCGGAATTTGAAACATGGAGCCAGGGCGTTCACGCCCGCTCGGGCGTGGCCTGCGCCGATTGCCACATGCCTTATGTTCGTGAAGGCGCGACCAAAATCTCTGACCACCACGTCCGAAGCCCCATGTTGAATGTCGCCCGCGCCTGCCAGACCTGCCATCACTATCCCGAAGCTGAAATCCAAGCCCGCGTGGATGTGATCCAGAATCGCACGCACAAGCTGATGGAGGAATCCGCCAGCGCGCTGATGGACATGCTTGATGCCTATAAATCCGCCAAGGCTACCGGCGCGACCGATGACGAGCTAAAACCCGTGCAAAAGCTTCAACGGCACGCGCAGTGGCGGTTGGATTTCGTGGCTGCCGAAAATTCCATGGGTTTCCATGCCCCGCCGGAGACCGCCCGCATCCTCGCAGAAGCCATCGACTATGCCCGGCAGGGCCAAATCGAAGCCTATAAACTCAGCAGTGTGGTTAAGCCCGCGACCATGCCGGTCACGATGAAGTGACCGGCGCGATCAATTAGCGGATGAATCCGATGCCGAAGCGGATGACGTCGGTGTGTTCATCAAACCGCAACATGCTTTCGCCGAAGCCGGTGAAGTATTGCACTTGAAAGAACGGATCGAACCGGACGAAAAACGGCAGGTCCCTGCCCAGCACGGGGACGGATCGGATCGGGACGGTCAGATCAAACTGCCCGGCCCCGTGGTGCCAGTCGGTGCCCAGTCGCCCGGTTGCTGAAAGGGCGATCCCCTTGGGCAGATTCAGGACAACGCGCAAATCCCCATATCCACGATACGTCGCCATCGATTCGTTTTCCGAAAGCCTGCCCACATACATCCGCGCCCGGGGTTGGATTAGGAGGTTGGCATCCTCGCTTGTTCCCAGGCGAAGCGTGGGCTGGATGTACGGCTGAAGCGGTATCGACCGGGAATCGGCCCCTTCCTTTCCGTTGGACTCATGCTGCAAGCCCATCTGCAGCGCAGCGAACGATAAGAACCGCGGTCTGGCCGGCTCCTTAAATAGTTGGTCGTACATCAATTCCGGCTTGAAGGTGGTATCCAGAAATGGCGCGCTGGGTTTGCCAAGGTCCCACAGCGACGTTTGTGTATAGCCAAGATAGAAATTATTGAGCCAATCCGATGCTGAGGCCGAAGACGACAGCACGCGGAACTTCAGGCTGAACTGGAATTTAGCGCCGGGGTCCTTGGTGCCAAAGCCGAGAAAATAGATCGGTTCCATCGGCCGGACGTGGTCGAAGAAATACTCCAGATTGTGCTGCGGGTCGTTGTTCCCCACCGACGCGGGGAGTTCCGGGTCTTTCAATCCGACCGGCCCGGTGGTAGCCGGCGCGGTTGCCAATCGTGTGTCGGGGGGCAATGGTTCGGCCCGAAGCCAACCAACGGAAAGTACCAGATGGATCGAGAGAACCGCGATGGCCAAACTGCGCATCGCCGCATCCTATCGTCAGGCAGATCCTGGTGCAAAATGCAGCCGGCTGGCGATTACTTCTTACTTCTTGCCGGGCATCGGCTTGGCCGGAGCCGCGCCACGCGGTTTGGTTAGCTCGGTCAACACTGACTCAAGGTGGGTGATTTGTTGCTCTAGTTCGGTCCGCTGGGCCTTCAGATCGGAGGTCTGCTCTTCGAGCAACTTGATCTGGTCCTGGCGGAATTGTTCGTAATCTGACTTAATCGCTGCGATATCGACTTTTCTGGCCATTGTTCAAACTCCTAAAATTGAAGGGTGCCAGCGAATGTTGAACATTGCGCGCCGACTGTCAACTCGAAACATCGCCGGCCGCCGATAATTTTGCACTCGGCCGCGACCCTGGGCACCTGTTTTCGCCGGTCTGCTTCCAGTTAGGTGGGGCCATCATCTGGCCGATATCACTTGGATTCTTCTACTGGCGAGGCATCGATGAAACTGTCTCTGGTCTCTATAGAAACCGATCGGATTCGACTCGAGGCCGACGGGGCCATCACCTGTTCGGACTTCTCGTCCGACGGGAAAAATCCCCTCGAAGGCGTGCTTGGCCAGAACTGGCCCAAGAACAAAATTTCACTCAATGTCGAAAAAGTGCCTTTTATCGACTCTGCCGCCATTGGCTGGCTGATCGGCACCCAGCGCGCCAGTCACCAGCAGGGCGGGCAGATCGTGTTGCACTCGCTTCAACCCAGTGTTCGCCAGGTTCTCGATCTGCTTAAAGTCGGTCGGTTGGTGAAACTGACCGACACCGAAGATCAGGCCCGTACTACGCTCGCCGGAGGCATTCAATGATCGAGGCAGGAACCACAACTTTGATCGATCTGAACAAGGTCACTCCCGAGGACGCGGTCATTCGATTGATCGAACACGCGGTCGATATTGGGGCCAGCGACCTGTTTCTGGTCAGCAACGAGCAGCACCTGGCGGCGCAGGTGCGCCACCTCGGCATCGTGCGGACGATTTCCATTCTGTCCCCGGACCAGGGCCGCAAGTGCCTGTCGCACATCAAAGCCAACAGCGCCATGGACCTGCAATCCCGCCAGCCGGCTGATGGCCGATGGATTTTCCATCGCAACGAACAGGACACCATCGACCTGCGGATCAACGCCATTCCCACGATGTATGGCGAGGATTTTTCCATCCGCCTGTTGAACCGCTCCAACACGCTCTACTCGCTCGACAAACTGGGCATGACCTATCAGCAGTTGCAGCAATATCAGCAGATGATTTCCAGCCCCAGCGGGCTTGTCCTCATCACCGGCCCGACCGGCAGTGGAAAAACCGCTACGCTTTATGCCAGCCTGCTACGCCTCAACGACGGCGCGCGAAAGATCAACACGATTGAAGACCCGATCGAATACGCGATCGACGGCATGCGGCAGTCGCAGGTGAACCTGGCGACGGGCCTGAACTTCGGCACGCTTCTGCGCAGCGTTCTGCGGCAAAGTCCCGACGTGATTATGATCGGCGAAATCCGCGATACTGAGACCGCCCAGACCGCCGTTCATGCCGCCAACAGCGGGATGCTGGTTTTCGCAACGTTGCACGCGCCCAGCGCTGCCGGTGCGGTTCAAACCCTGCGCTCGCTGGAAGTGAACAACCAGTTCCTGGCCAACAGCCTGCGCGGGGTGGTCTCGCAGCGGCTGCTGCGCACGCTCGATCCTGCCACCAAGCGCGTCGCCTCGGTCATTTTCGAGGAGTTCGATCCGTTTGAAGAAGTACGGCCCATGCTCAAGCCCGAAGAAGGCAAGGCGTTTTATGCGCCCGCGCCCGCTCAATCCAATCAGATGTCTGGTTATGCCGGGCGCACGGGCGTGTTCGAGGTGATGTCGATCAGCGCCGAGATTCGATCCCTGATTGCCGACGGCGCGCCGGCCCTGGCTATTCGGGATCGGGCGATCGCCAACCGAATGCTCCCGTTCCGGCAGAGCGCCCTGCTCAAGCTGAGTCGCGGGGAAACCACCAGTGAGGAAATCTTCCGCGTGATCCCCGCCGACGAACTCAACGCCGCAGCGTAATGTCTTTGCGGATCAGATCGACCGCGATCTGGCGAAACCACTGGGCGCGATCTCTGTCACTGCCGCAGTCGCGTGCAATCTTCCTATGAATCTTGAAATTGAGATTTGGTCAACGTAGCCCCGTCAGGCCACGCTGCGGGCTAGTGATTTCTCGAAGTCGTAGCGTGGGGTCCAGCCCAGCACCTGCTTGATGCGGGCGTTGCTATACCGAAGGGGTTTGCACCGGGCGACCAGTTTCGCGGTTGCGAAGATGCCCGGAACCTTGGCGTGATTGTTGAGGAAGATGCGATTGAATCCCGCGACGCTTCCGGCGAAGGCGCGCATGAACCAGTAGGGGACGTAATGAGTCTTCGGAACGGGAGACAGCCTGGGTGGCACGCGCCGGCAGTATTGCCTGACGCTCGGCATCTCATCGTCGATCACGTTGAGCGTCTGGCCGATGGCTTCGGATTTTTCAGCCGCCAGGACGAGCGCTTCGGCGCAGTTTTCGACATAAGTGAGCGGAAGTATTTGCGACCCGCCGAACTTCACCCAGCGGCGCTCGCCGGCGCTCATGCCGATGCGCGCCGTGAACCAGTTGTCCGTTCCCCAGATCACGCCCGGCCGGAGGATCGTCACTTCGTTGCCCGCGTCCCCAAACTGCCTCACCAGTCGCTCCTGCACCAGCTTGGTCTGGGCATATTCGTCGCGGTCAAAGCCGTCGATCTCGATGGGTGTTTCTTCGGTTAATACCGAACCGGCTTTGGCGCGTGTGTAGTCGTACACACTGAACGTGCTGCAATGCACGAGTCGCTTGAGCTTGGCTTCGGACATGGCCCACAGCAGGTTTTCGGTGGCGACAACCGTACCGGCGAATTGCGCGTAGATGTCACCCGATTTGGCTGCCGCCAGATGGATGACCGCGTCAACTCCGACCAGCGCATCCACCAGCCCGCGCCGCGAGCGCAGGTCAACTCGGCTTAGCTCAACATTCGCGTGATTCGCCCAGGCGTATTTGGAAAGGTCGTTGCCGTTTCGGGCCATGGCGCGCACGCTGTGCCCGCGGTCCAGCGCGCTTCGCACGACAAATCGGCCGACAAATCCGGTCGCGCCGGTGATGAAAAGTTTCATATACGGTTGGCCTCGTCCAGCAGGGAATCGATCAACAGAATCGTCTGGTCCATGTCATTAAATGTCACCGGCAGAGGTGTGCCCTGCGCGATGGCCGTGTAGGCCATGTGCATGAACGTTTGCAGTCCTTCATACGGCGACTTCTGCATAACCTTATTACGGAAATTGCCCATGCTTGAGCGGATAAGCTCCCAGCCGTTGCACCAGTGGTTAACCAGCGGGGAAAGCTGCTTGCCGCCGGCCCGAGCAACGTTTAGGCGCAGATGCGGCAGAAATAGATCCGTGCTGACCGATCCCTTGTCGCCATGCACGCTGACGATGAAACAATCGGGCGCGGTATCGCTGGCATAGCGGATGCGGCCGTGCACCGGCCCGGCGATCACCAGCGCATCCAGATCGTCGTATTTGAAAACATCGTCGGTGCCATGCTTGCGCCAGGCGCATTTGATCGTGTCGATCTTATCCGGCATGAACGCCAGCGTGAGATAACACAGGTGCGTGATGAATTCGTGAATCACTCCGCAGGGATATTGGTGCGCCGGATTGGGCAGCGAGCGGTCCATGTAGCGCCCGCCCTCCGCACGGATCGCCAGGTTCATCCGCACTTCCACTTCTCGAATCTCGCCCAATCGGCCCGATTGCACCAGGGATTGAATCTGCTGAATCGGCTCGTTGTAACGATAGTTGTGATCCTCGATCAGCACGCGGTGCTTTGACTGGGCAAGCTCCCACAACTGGGCAAACTCCGCACGGTTCATGGCGATGGGCTTTTCGACGATGACGTGCGTGCCGGCATTGAGGCAATCGGTGGCCAGCTTCACGTGCGATGTCGCGGGCGTGAGGATATGCACCACGTCGGGCTTCACCTCGGCGAGCATCTTCTGATGATCGGTAAACCAGTGCTTGGCGCCGAACCGGCGCGTGGCGTATTGTGCCAGCGAGGGGGAAAGATCGCAGACGCCTTCAAGCGATACCAGAGGGCAGCTGCTGAGAAAGCGCAGGTGTTCTTCGGAGATTTTCCCTGTGCCGATGACAGCGGACTTCAATTTGGTGACGGTCGGATTCATGAAAAACCTTGTTCAGTGGGCTGGACTGTCCGCGGGCGGGACCTCGCCGGGCAGAGTATTGCCCGATGCCGGCTTTGCTTCAATGATGCGCGCCGGAATGCCCACTGCAGTTGCGCCGGCGGGCACGTCTTTCAGAACCACGCTCATGGCGCCGATCCTGGCACCTTTGCCGATGCGAATCTCCCCGAGAATCTGCGCATAAGCCCCGCAGTCCACGTCGTCTTCCAACACGGGGGCCAGCCCATTCTCCATCCGCGAGCCGATCGTCACGCCCTGTCGCAGCGTGCAATTGGCGCCCAGCGTCGCTTTGTTGTGAACGAAAATATTCCCAAAATGATAGACCCGGAGGCCCGGGCCGATGGTTGCCCCCTTGGGCAGGCTGACACCGGTGAGCGTTTCGATCACGCGATGGACCGGCCAGTATATTTTTGCACCGATCCACTTGGCAAACCCGCCCGATCGTCGGTCGCAGCGCCTGCCGAACCGATACCACCAAATCGCCCAGATCGATTGTTCCTTGATAAACGGCCGGCGCGGGTACCGCGCCAGATCGGCCAGCCAGTCAGGATCGCCTTTAACCGGTTGCGTTGCGGTCGCGGCGGGAGACGGCGCGGATTTGTAGTCGATCTGCCGGGCCAGTTTGCCTGCGGCACGGTCGTTCCAGTATTGGCGTGACCCCTGATAGAACGCCCATTTGCTGACCATCGTCAGCACGCCATAGGCGATCGCCGCCGGCGCGCCATACGCTCGTTTTTTCCACGCGACACGCAGCATTTGTAAAGGCAACAGGGCAATTGTCAGCGTGATCACCAGGCCGGCAGCCGCGGGTCGAAAAATTACAAAGCTGAGGATGGCAACGCCGAGGACGAATGCGGGGTATCCGATCGCCCAGTTGCGGGCGCTCCGGGCGATGCCGACGAACAACCCGTGCTGGCCGAAGCGGGCCGAAACGTCGGTCACGCCATACCCGCTGCGCACCTGCCGTTTCCACCACTGGCCGAACTGCAGCATGGCGGCGTCGTGCAGGGTCATTTCCTGATTCACGCGTTCGATTGCCCAACCGGCGGCGCGCAGTCGCTGGCACATTTCCGGTTCTTCACCAGCCACGACCGACGGGTCGTACCCGCCCACGGCTTGCAACGCCGCGATGCGGATCATCGCGTCCCCGCCACAGCTTTGCGCCGGGCCAACCGGCGAGTCCCATTCGATGTCCGCCAGCGTGTTGTAGACCGACGCTTCAGGATATCGCTCGCGCCGACGCCCGCAGGCCACCGCCAGCTTGGGCTGAGCATCCAGGGCCGAAACCCCGCGTTCGATCCAGCCGTCGACGATCTCGCAATCCCCGTCAACCATCTGCACGTATTTTGCTGTCCCATCGATGCTTACCAGCCGGGCCAGACCTTCATTTCTAGCCCGCGCGGCCGAAAAAGGGATTGACAGGTCCAGTTGCACCACCGCGCAGCCCATCGATTCGGCCAGTGCCACGCTGCCGTCGGTCGAGTTGGAATCGACATAGACGACGGTCCAGCCTTTGCCGACGACGCTTTGCAAGCAGCGCCGCAGGCGCGCGCCCTCATTCTTGCCGATCGCTATGACGCCGATGTCGCTCATATTCGATCCGCTCCGGCCTGGTCCAAGGCCAATGGTTCTGCCGCCGTCGTTGGTGGCGAAAGCGTCTTAATCACCTTGGCGGGGATGCCGACCGCAACAGAGAATGGCGGAATGTCTTTGACCACCACGGCATTGGCGCCAATGACGCTGTCATGCCCGACGGTGACGCGCCCCAGCACCACCACGCCACAGGCCAGGTCGCAGCGGTCCTCGATCGTCGGAAGCGCGCCCACGTCGTCGCGCCGGGCGATGCCGAAGGTGGAATTCTGCCGAATATGCACGTCGTCACCGATGGAAAATGCGTGCAGGATCATTCCCCCATGATGCCAGATGCGCACGCGCCGGCCCAGTGTCACCGTATAGGGCAGCGTGATGCCGCAGGTCCATTCCACCCACTTGAAAAGGAACTTATAGAGCAGCGAAAACGGGACGCGCAACAACTTTGGCTTGATCCCCATCCGCCAATTGCCAAAGCGATGGACCCCGACCGCCCAGAAGCCCTGTTCGAGCCAGGCCGAATCGTGCGTGCGAAAATCTTCGCGCAGCAGTGCCCACAGACCCATCCCCGGCGGGTTCTGGTTCGATTGACCGGTGTGACCGGCGAGGCTGGGCGAAATTTTCTCCGGCGATTGCGTCATTTGTAAGACTGCAAAAAGTTGAATCGCACAAAATCGCGCCAAAGCCGTGGCGGATCGTTCGTGGACTTTTGCTGCACCAACCGGCGAAGCTGGAAAATGCCGAAGCCGATCGTCCAGGCCAGGTCGGCCAGCAGCGTATAAGCCAGCCCGTAATTCTTACGATAATACCGGCGATGCGACTCGAACCAGTACCGCGGGCGGCGCTTCATCGGCTTTTTCTGATCCGTCACGCCTGAAGATTGCCCGACGAGGTGGACGACGCGTGCCTCCGGCACATACCAGCACGCAAACCCCGCGCGTCGGGCGTGAAGGCACCAGTCCACTTCTTCAAAGTACATGAAATAGCCTTCGTCCATCGGGCCGATGCGATCGATCACGCTTGTGCGGATCATCAAGCTCGCCCCGGCGACCCAGTCGGTGGGGCGCGCCTGCAGTTGCACCGGCGGGGCGATGCGGTACGAGTCGAGCAACCGGCTGACGAGACCCAGGCGCAGGCCGCTTTCAAATTCAGCCAGGATGCCGGGGAAACGAAACGCGCTGATTTGCGGCGCGCCGTCGGGGTCTTCGAGGCGGCTGCCGATCAGGCCCACGTCAGCATGTGTATCGAGAAAGCCGATCATGGCGGCAAGTGCGCCGGGCCGGGCCACCGTGTCGGGATTGAGCAGCAAAACATAGTCCGGCGGATCCGGCGCCCGCAGCGCGTCTTCAAACCCGCGGTTGTTGCCATAAGCAAATCCGCCATTGGATTGCAGCGGTCGAAGCTGGCACCAGTCGGCCCAGCCTTCGGTGGCGATGCATTGCTGAAGTCGGGCGACCGAATCGTCAGGCGAGCGGTTGTCGGTCACGACGACTCGAAAATCTGACGATCCCGCCCGCTCGACCGCCAGCGAGCGCAGGCAGTCGATCGTCAGATCGGCCGAGGCGTAATTGACGATGACGATCAGCAGTTTCATAAAGCCTGCGGGCTTGAATCGAGCGGCGTTGTCGAACTTGATGAAGAGCGGGCACCAAACAGCCCGCCGAGGCTGCCCAGGAATGCCGAAGCCCATGCCAGTTGGAGCGGCTCAAACGGGATACTGAATCGCGCTGCGGTGATCGTCAGGGTATAGGTGAGCAGGCAGGTGCCCAGGAGCAGCACCGGGAAAAAGAAGGCCCATCTTTGGCGGATGGCGAAAACCAATCCCACCAGCGTGAGAGCCTGGAGTAGCGCCCGGCTTACGACGTAGACCAGCTTGTAGGATTTGGGATTATCCCAGTCGATCCAGAGCGTTTTTCCCAGCCGAACGGCGCAGAGCCGGGCGTATTTGCCGGGGTTGGCTTTGATCCACTCGGTGGCGAAGTCTTTGAACGCGGCCTCGCGGACGGTTTCGTCCTGGCCCATCAGGCGGGCCTTCTGGGTCTCGCTTAAGCGGTCGTATTGTCGCGCGCCGTCGATGCGTCCGCTGCGCAATTCGATGTCGGTGGTGTTGGTCATGCGCTCGCTGGCGATTTCTTTCACTTCGTCGGTGATTTGCAAGCGGTCGGTGCCGGTGGCGTTGTCGTTGTTGCCTTTCCAGACATTCACCCAGAATGTGTTTTTGATCGGCACCCAGGCCCCATGCACCGCGCGGTTGCGGAGGCTCCATGGGCCGATGATGCACACGGCGGCGGCCAGCAAAATAGCAGCGTTACGCAGGCGGACGCGCAGCGGCAGCTTAACCCAGGCGAGGATAATCAGCCCGGTGAGCGCCATCGCCGGGAGAAAAACCGGCTCGGTCAGCGCCGCCAGGCAACCGACGATGCTGAAGCCAATCCAGTAGCCCACCTTGCCGGTTCGCACCCCTAGCTGAAATAGCAGCATCATGGCCGTCGTGGCCGCAGTTATCATGGCAATGGCCTGCACCACCGAGCAACTGTAAATCTGCGTTGGCCAGACCGTGACCAACCCGGCGGCGATCACGCCCATGGCGCGCGTTCCGCCCAGGGCGCGCACCAGTCGATAAGTCAGCCACACGGTCAGTGCGCTGAAAACGCAGTTAACCACCATCGCGGCCTGATAGCCGGGCGTGAGGTCAACGAATCGGTTGTATATGGGATGTTTATCACAGAAGGTCCAAAGACACGCCGCCAGGACGGCCGGATAAGGCGGGCTTTGCACGCTGGTTTTGCCAAACCAGTACCAGTCGCCAAAGGAGAATCCGTATCCCAGCACCATGCACTGGGCGATGGTGGAATGTTCCATGGTGTTCGGCTCGCGCCACGATTTGGCGTAGACCACATAGCCCACGCGCAGCACGAACGCCATGAGGCACAAAACCAGAACCGAAACCGTGGCCGTGCGACGCTTCATTTTGTGGAAACCTTCTAGGCCGCGGCCTGTGCGTCGGTCGATCGGACGCTGGCTTGGAGCAGTCGAGCCTTTTCCCCTTCAACCACGTCGGCGATCATGTACGTCGGCCGGCCCTTAACTTCAAGGAAGATGCGCGACAGGTACTCGCCGATCACCCCCAATGAGATCATCTGCACTGCCGAGGTGAACAGGATCAAACAGGCCGTGCTGACCCACCCGCGCGGAGTGTCCATGCGAAAGATGGTTGAAAAAAGCACATAAATGCCCGCCAGCAACGACAGCCCAATGCTCAGGATGCCCAGCCGGGTCACCATCTTCAGCGGGACACTCGAGAAGCTCACCAGCCCATCCATCGCCAGTTTCATCAGCTTGCTCAACGTGTATTGGGGCACGCCGGCCTGCCGTGCGTCGCGTTCATATTCCACGCCGATCTGCCGCAGGCCCACCCACGTGCGCAGGCCGCGAACGAAACGCTGTCGCTCCGGCAGCGAATTGAGCAGGTTGACCGCCGACCGATCCATCACGCAGAAATCTCCGCTGTCGAGCGGAATGTTCAATTCCGCGACCGCAGCCAGCAGGCGATAAAATCCCCAGTAGGCCAGGCGCTTGCCGAACCATTCCTTGCGCTTGCGGCGGATGGCGAATACCACTTGGTTGCCGTCTTTCCATTTGGCCAGAAAGTGAGGCAACACTTCGGGCGGGTCTTGCAGATCGCAGTCCATCAAGGCCACCACGTCGCCTTTGGCAATCACCAGTCCGGCGCTAATGGCGGCCTGGTGGCCGAAATTGCGCGTAAGGTGGACCGCCCGGACGCGGTCGTCTTTGGCCGCAAGTTCGTTGAGCAGGCGCGCGGTATCGTCGCGCGAGCCGTCGTTGACGAAAATCAGCTCCATGTCTAGCCCGAGGTCGGCTAGACGCGGAGTCATCCCATTAAATCGATCGTACGTTAATGGAAGGACTTCCTGTTCATTAAACGCGGGCAAAACGATGCTAAGCAGCTTGCGGCCGCTGGCGGAGGGGACGGACATTTTTTCGACATTCGCACTCATAATTATCGGACTCCGTGCCCACTTCTGGCGCGGTCTTTGCCTTCTATTCCTTTATCGGCTTCTGACGGCCAAGGTTCAAGACCTCAAATTCATTTGCCTGTTCCGGCGCGGCGGATTCCCAGGGCCAATAGCGACTTCCACGCTGAAAAATTCGAGGGCCGGTGAAAACAGGCCCGCAGGCCGGTGGTCAGCGCACGGCATTTTTCACCCTTGCCATGATAGCCCCAGGCGCTGCCCAAAAGTATCTTCTGCAAATGCTCGCTCGAACTTTGCCGTGGTGCGTCGTCGTCCGGCGGCACCGGCGGCGGGAGACCGCGGGCCAGCGCGTCCTGACCGGTAGCTTGTCGATCCAGCAGGAATGACCGGGCGCACGATTCAAAAAATGCCCGCTGGGAAGCAGCCTGCTGATGCGTGATCGATTGATCGTGCAGGCGATAATGGTAAGCGATCGTCGGATCGAAATGGATGCGTCCCACCTCGGCCAGCCGAAATTGCAGGTCGATGTCCTCGGCGGTGGTGAACCACCGACGAAACCCGCCGATTTCCTTCAGCGCCGATGCTCGAATCAGATAGGTACACAAATGCGTTCGGGCAATCCCCGCCAGCAGTTCCTGGGTGACTTCTTCAGCGCGCTGCGAAAACTTCAGCTGCGCCGCTTGCTTGCCGGCTGGCGTGATCGTGTCAAATGCTCCGCAGACGCCGGCGAAATCAGCGTGGTCCTTTAGCCAGGCCAACTGGAATGCCAGCCGACCGGCCGGATAGAGATCGTCAGCGTCGCAGCGGGCGATCAACGGCCCGCGAGCTGCGGTCAGTCCGGCATTCATGCAGGCGCTGATGCCCGCCTTTGGCCCGTCGATCATCCGCACGGACGCCTCGCCCATCTTTTTCACGATGGCGGGAGATCGATCGGTGCTGCCGTCGTCGATGACGAGAATTTCAAAATTCGACGGACCTTGCGCCAGGATCGAGAGCAGCGCCGCTTCGACAAAGCGCTCGGCGTTGCGCATGGGCATGAGAATGGAGACGTCAGGCGATGTCATTGGGAATCAGGGTCCGGGGGCGTGGGTTTGATGACGGCGCAGACAAGTAATCGCCAGACTTCGCGGTCAAAAGGTTTGCGGGCAAGAGCGCGCAGGCCGTAGCGCACGGCGGTGCGGCGCTCGCCGCTGCGAAACGCCCACCAGCCATAGCGCATGGCGTAGGTGAAGCGGGAATCGGCATCTTCTCCCGGCCGCCAGGGGGCGATCGCCGTGAATTGGCCGACAATTCCGCGGCGCAGCCAGGCGGCCTCACAGGCCTTCTTCGCGAAATCCCGCTGCTCGTACCTTCGGGTTTCACTGACGCTCTTATTATGCAGGCGGAAACGCACGAGCGGCTCGGGGATGTTGTGAATCGGCCCGATCTCGCCAAGCTTTAACCACAGGTCCAGATCGTGCGCCAGTTTCAGTTCCGGCGTGTAGCCCTGCACACGCTCGATCGCTGACCGGCGAAACATGGCCGAGGAGTGACAAAGGGGACTGTCCCCCTTAATCGCCGTATGTTGAATGCGGGCGTCGTCCACGGGCGGGCGCAAGCATCTAAGCAGCCTGCCCGCGGGGTCGATCAGTTCAAAATAAGTGCCGATACAAACCACTGCCGGTTGCTGTTGCAGATAGCGTACTTGCTTTTCGATCCGATCGGGATAGGACACGTCGTCAGCATCGTTCACGGCCAGAAGCTCGCCCTTGGCCAGGGCCAGCATCTCATTTCGCGTGGCGACGATGCCACGATTCTCACGGACGGTCAGGTGGATGCGCGCATCGGTGTTGGCCAGTGCCTTAAGAATTTTCACCGACCGGTCCGTCGATCCGTCGTCAACAACAATGATCTCGATATGGCGATAAGTCTGTGCGATGAGGGCGCGCAGCGTCTCGGCCACGTATCGCTCCGTGTTAAACACCGGCACCATGATCGAAACCAGCGGATCGGGAGTCATTGAAGTTAATCCGGTTATTGCCAGCGGCGCTTGCAAGGCAATCAATTTCCCATCATCGCATGAAATATGAGTTTCCAGTTTTCGGCCTTGAGCGGGGACTGCTTCCACGCGTTGACGGCGTGTTTCCGTGCGATGCCGACGTTGCCGGCCTTAAGCGCTGCCCATCCCCACAAGCGCAACTGCCGGTCGTAGGGTTCGGGGTGCCAGCCGCGCCAAGTCCAGCCGTCTGGCATCGGCAGGCCCCTGCGAGCGTACGCGTCGCTGACGATGCTCTTTTTAAGTTGAAACTGCTGTTCAAACTGCGTGTGATTGATACTTTTGTAATGCCTGCGATACCAGAGCAGGATATCAGGCAGATTGGCGATCCGCCCGACTTCCGACAGGCGCAGGAACATATCGTGGTCTTCACAAACGAAGCATTTTTCGCGGTAGAGGCCTGCTTTAAGGACTGCGGCCATCGGCATCATGGTGACGGGATTGCAGAAGGCCCATCCGCCGTCGCCGGTTAAAAGTTGCTGGCAAAGCGTGTCGTGGTCCAGCGCGTGACCGCTTTGCGCCACCGGGGAACCGTAAGGGTCCATCAGCATCACGCGTGATCCCAGCAGCGAGCAATTGGGGTGAGCTTCCAGGTAGGCCACCTGGGTGGCAAAGCGCTCGGGCAGGGCCACGTCATCCGAATCCATTCGCGCCAGATATTTTCCGCTGGCCTGGCGAATCGCTTCGTTGGCCGCCCGGACGATGCCTGTATTGCGCTGACTGATGAACTTCACTCTGCGGTCGCGGTCGGCGAAGTGGCGGATCACTTCGGCCGAGCCGTCCGTCGAGCCGTCGTCGACGATGATGAACTCGAAATCGCCAAGGGATTGCGACAAAATCCCGGCGACGGCATCACCGACGTACTGTTCGGTGTTGTAAACCGTCATGACCACCGAGATGAGAGGCAACTTGGGCATCAAAATCCGTCTTTTTCAGTGTCCGCGAATGGCGCAAAACAGGACGCGCCACGACTCCTTGTTCATCGGTTCGAGCCACAGGGCACGCCGCGCGTGTACCCGGGCGACATCCTTCCGGCCGGCCTCGAGAGCTTTCCATGCCCACTGGCGCAATTGCTGTTCCGGCGGGGGGGTTGGCTTTGGTGAATGATGCCACCCCTCGGGCAGCACAATCCCGCGACGCTGGTGCGCCTGCCGCAGGGCTTGCTCCCACAGCAGGGTCTGCAATTCCACCTTGGTCTTGGTCACGCTTTGCGGGTGCTGGCGATATTTCAACAGCGCCTGCGGAAGATTGGCCATGTGGCCAACCTCGCCGAGGCGCAGGAACAGATCAACGTCTTCGAGAAAGTTGAATTCCTGGCGATACCCGCCCAGCTTTTGCAGCGTCGATCGACGGATCATCACCGCCGGATGCACGATGGCCCAGCCGTTGCCGGCCAGCAGGGCCGCATCAATCTCCGCGTGCGTCAGCTTGTGTTCGGAGGTAAACAGTTCCAGTCCGCAGGGGTCGATCACGATGACGCGCGAGCCGACGGCATCGATGTCCGGGTGCTGGTCCAGAAACTGCACTTGCAAACCCAGCCGATCAGGCAGGCTGATATCATCGGCATCCATGCGCGCAATCAGATCGCCGGTGGCGACGGCCAGACCGTCATTGAGCGCGCCCACGATGCCGGTGTTGGGCCTGCGGATCAGGCGAAAGCGTGCATCGCGCGCGCAGTAGTCGTCGAGGATTTTGCCGGATTGGTCTGTGCTGCCGTCGTCGATGCAGATGCACTCGAAATCGGTGCAGGTTTGCCCCAGAACGCTGTCTAGCGCCGCGGCCAGATATTGCTGGGCGTTGTAAACAGGGAGGATGACGGAAATCCGGGGCATGTTGAGTTAGCGGCCTCTCAGGGTGCAATAGGCCAGTTTCCAGTTCTTGAGCGATAAAGGCCGGCAGCGCAGCGCCGACCACGCGGCCTGACGAGCCGGACCGATCTGTTTTTCCTTAATCGACCGCCAGGCTGAGGCACGCAGGTTGCGGGCATCGGCCTCGCGGCGCGCCTGGCGGGCCGCTGCGCGGTCTTCCATCGCCAGCATGGGTAAATATTCCTTCCAGATGGCTCGATCTTCTGGCGCGAACCGCGCGGTTTGCGAGATCGTTTTCGACTCGCCATGCAGTCGAAACACCGCCAGCAAGCGGTGCAGAATCATCGGCGACACCCGGGCCTTGAACCGCAGTCGCATCCAATATTCGTAATCGAAACTGTAATGCAGGTCTTCACGAAACGGACCTAGCTCCCGGTGCAGTGCGCCCGACCAGAACGACGACTGCTGCGGGATTGGGTTTTTCACAAACCAGTCGGCCGGTTCGGTGTGAGCCATTACCGGATAGGGCCAGTCGGTGTCGCCGGGTTCAAGATATCTCGACCATCCAACGACCCAGCGACTGCCCCTGGCGAACGCCTCGGCCACCGGCGCGAACGCGCCCGACTCAAAATAGTCGTCGCTGTTGATAAAGGCATGGATATCGCCGGTGGATTTTTCAAATCCCTTGTTAATGGCGTGGCTTTGCCCGCGGTCTTTTTCACTGACCCACCAGGCGAGGCGCGATTCATACTTGCGGATAATCTCGACACTGTTGTCGGTGCTTCCGCCGTCGACAATGATGTACTCGAGGTTCGGATAGCCTTGATCGAGCACCGATAGAATTGTCTGCTCCAGATACTGTCCCTGATTGAAACTCGGAGTAACGATGGTGATTTTTGGGAGGCTCATGCCGCGTGCCTCCGCTGGGTCAGGAGCTGCTGATAGAGATTCAGATAGGCCCGGGCCTGCACTTCCAGTGAATACTCATTCAGCGCCACCTGCCGACAGTTAGTGGCCATTTGCCGGCGTTTTGGCTCGTCCTTCAGCAGGGCCACGATCGCCGAGCGAAGCGCGTTCACATCGCCTACGGGCGCCAACAGCCCGGTGGTATTGGAGCGAACCATGTCGGGAATTCCGCCGGCGGAAAAACCGACGACGGGCGTTCCGCAGGCCATGGCTTCGATCACAGTCTGGCCGAAACTTTCCTGGAGCGAGGGGATCACGAATACGTCGGCGGCCGAATAGACGATCGATAACAGCCGATCATTGCTGACCCTGCCGACGCGACATTGTTTCAAGGCCGTGTTGACGGCCGCGTTACCGCTGCCGATTGATAACAGGAGGACATTTTCGACTTCGGTAATGCCGGCCAGCGCATCGACAAGGTGGCGATATCCCTTGCGGACGATTTCGGTGGAGTCGGCGACGAAGAGAACGACCCGAGCGTCGGCGGGGATGCCGAGGGATGCCCGGGCGAAAGTTTTATCGCGCGGGGCAAAGTCATCGGTGTCCAGGCCGTTGGGAATGGTGCTGGCAGGGAACCCTTTGAGCAGGGAGCTACGCGCGGCTTCGGCGGTGATCCAGCGGCTCGTGCCGACCAGGTGCAGCCGATCGGTGACACGGGCGAGGCTGGATTGCTTGCGCGTCCAGATTTGCCGCGACAGGTCTTTTTCGTCAGATGAGCCTAGTTGCGGGCAGGCGCCGCAGCGATCGACGAATTTGCCACAGCCGTTGTCGTAATGACACCCGCCGGTAAGGGCATTCATGTCGGCCAGTCGCCAGACGATGGGGACATTGGCCGGGACGCCGGCAAAAAACGATTCGTAATCCAAAAGCCCCGCGATCCAATGCAGGGTTATCAGGTCGGATGGGGGCAACTGGCGGACAACGGTGCCGGCATGTTCTGTGCGGTCGTCGCTGAACAATTCGACCCCGGCCGGGTGCTGGTATCGGCCCTGCTCGCGGCGGATTTTCTTATATCGCCGGGTGCGTTTCCATCGCTCCAAGCGGGCCGTTTCGGGCTTGATCGCGTTGACGGTCGGATCGCTGGTGGCTTTTTTGAGGACGAGCATGGAAGAATCAGCCCCCAGCCGGCGGAGGCCGGTGTGCAGCCGAAAGGCCGCGCGCGCCGCGCCGCCATTGGCATCACTCGTGCTGAGGTGAACGATCCGCATTGCTCCGATCCTCCGGGGATCCGTCTAAAAAATGCCTATATGGCCTTCTGCACAAGACCGATTTCGTCGATGGGCTCGTGAGTCCATTCGCAGGGAAGGACCAGGTATCCCTGCGAGCTTTTTGGGATTTTTCCTGTGCCGAACACGTCGGCAAACACCACGTCAATGGCCTCGGCCCGCTCTACTTTTTCAATCACCTGATAGCCGTCGGACAGAACCAGTTCGACGAAGTATCGCCCGGGCACCAGCGGAAGCGACGGCACGTTACACGAGAGTCGCACGCGCCCATCGGTTCCGCGGAAACTCATTCCCGACTGATAATGCGAGTGGAAGAAGGCGATGCGCTGGCTTCGTTCGTTGCTGATGGCCACGCCGCAGGTGAGGTCGCCGGGAAGCTCTAAAGTGTGCGACAGCTCGATGTCGAAATTGACCTTGCCATTGCTCTCACAGACGTTGCGGTGCCCGCTGGCCCCGACGATGCTCAATCCGGTGAAGATCGGCATGTGCGGGCGGAATTGCGTTCGTGGTTTTTCGGCCAGAGGAAGGCTCGTTCCTTCGTTGCTCATGGCCAGATATTGTTTGACGCCTTCATCCGGCGACAGCCGCTCGGTATTTCGGCCATTTTTCAGCAGCACCACGTGTGAGCACAACTGCAAAACCGCGTCCATGTTGTGGCTGACGAACAGAATCGTCCGGCCGTCCTTCACCACGTCACCCATTTTGCCCATGCACTTTTTCTGAAAACTGGCATCACCCACCGCCAGCACTTCGTCGACGATGAGGATTTCCGGTTCGAGATGGGCCGCGACGGCAAATGCCAGGCGGACATACATGCCCGAGCTGTAGCGTTTGACCGGCGTATCCAGGAATTTTTCGACCTCGGCGAAATCGACGATTGCATCGAACTTGCGGGTAATTTCGGTGCGCTTCATGCCAAGGATCGCGCCGTTGAGGTAGATATTTTCACGGCCGGAAAGCTCGGGATGGAAGCCAGTGCCGACCTCAAGCAGCGAGGCAACGCGCCCGCGGATGTGTGCCCGGCCTTCGCTGGGTTCGACGATGCGGCTGAGGACTTTGAGCAGGGTGCTCTTGCCGGCACCATTGCGGCCGATCAGGCCGATGACTTCGCCGGGCGCCACCTCGAAGTTGATATCGCGGATGGCCCAGAAAGCCTCGTCGCTGGCTGCGGCGTTCGACTTTTGCCGGAGCTTCTTAAACGGCGAGCGGACGAAGCCCGTCAGCACGTCATAAAACGAGCTCCACTGCTCCAACTTCTGGCCCAGCCGATAGGCCTTTCCCAAGCCTTCAACGGTGATGATTGATTTACTCATGGCAATGCTTTTTCAAAGGCCTTAGGCGATGTCGGCGAACCGACGTTCGGTCCTGCGGAAATAGAACAATCCAACGAGAAACATCGCGACGCTGATGACGATGGAAATGGCCAGAAATTCCGGGTGCCACAGGATTTTGTCGCTAGTGCCGATGAGCGCAGCCCGGAAGGCGTTGACCAGGCCGAACATCGGGTTTATGGCCAGCACATAGCCGATCCAGGGTTTGGATTGGAGCAGACCTTCGGGCGGATATTGCACGAAGCTGGCGTAGCTCATGATCTGAAGCATGAACGGCGTAATGAATTTGAAATCGCGGTAGAGAACGGTCAGAGCACTGAGGAAATAGACGAAGCCGAGAGACATCACCACCGTGATGAGGATCAAAAACGGCACGGCCAAGATGCCCACCGATGGGATTACTCCGCAAATGGGCATCGCCAGCAGCAGCACGGACATGGAGATGACCAAATCCACCCAGTTGGCCCCGACCGCCGCCGTGGGAAGGAAAATGCGTGGGAAGTAGATTTTGGTCAGCATGTGTTGCTGACTGACCAGGACCTGCCCCCCGACGTTGACGGCGGCGCTGAAAAAAGTCCAGGGCAAGAGCGCGGCGAAGACGTAGATGAAATAGGGTACGGGCAAGTCTTTACCGAGATGAAATACGCCATTGAAGATCAGGGCAAACAGCACCGAGTTGATAACGGGCTGCAAGACGGCCCAAGCGCTGCCCAGGACGGCCTGTTTATAGCGGACTTTGATGTCTCGCCAGATGAAAAAAAAGAGCAGTTCCCGATATTGGATCAATTCCTTCCAGTCCACGGGAATCCACCCGGTGAGGGGTTGGATCACCAGGTCACGGGCTGAATCGACGATCGGCGCCGTTTCGTTCAGGGGCATGTTAGAGGGTGTCGCGGTCATAAATAAGTTAATCCAGAGACAAAATCCCGGGTCATTGGGCCGGTCCGGTTTTCGTCTAAAGAGCTGTTACAAAAGCTCTTAGAAGCGAAGGTTTTGTGGAGCGCAGGTTCTGCGCTCCCGGAAGCATCCGCTTCCACCAGAACCATCGGTCAGGCAGGTCCAATGCGTGAGTCGATTTCCTTTTCGAAAATGACACTATGAATATCCGAAGGGTTCGTCAAGCGGGACTGGGCGGTTCAATTTCGGGTGAGAACCAGGACCAGCAGGACGAGGTTGAGGAGGATGGACAAGCCAGCCCCGATGAAGATGCCGACCGCTGCCGGTTCCTGCCACCATTCCCTGGCGATCATCAGCCCTGCGGATTGGGCGATATCCACGGTTTTTCCCGATTCTTCAATCTTGGCGATCGATTCCAGATCGACCGCCCGCCGGGCATGTACCGGCGGCTGACCCGAGCGTACCAGCTTCAGGTCTTCAACCATGTCTTCGGTGCTGGCATAGCGCTCGTCGCGGTTCTTGGCCATGGCCACTTCGATGATCTCGCCGACCCCGGCGCTGAGAGCTGTATTGATGTGATCCGGGGGAACGAGCGGCTGCTTTAGGTGCATGTGCATCACTGCGCTGGGGGTTTCAGCTTCAAATGGTGGCCGGCCGGTCACCAAATGATACATGGTCGCCGCCAGGGAGTAGATATCCGCGCGGAAGTCAATATCGACATCCCCGCGAATTTGCTCAGGACTGATGTAATAGGGCGTGCCGTAAGCTTTTCCGGCTTCGCTTTCAGCGGCCTGTTTGTCGTCGGTGGCCCGGGCCAAGCCCAAGTCGGTCAACTTTGCCACGCCCTGCGGGGTAAGAATGATGTTTTTTGGCTTTACGTCACGGTGGATCAGGCCCCTGCGGTGGGCATGGGTCAGTGCTTCGGCCATTTGGATGGTGACATCGAGCGCTTCGGCCTCGGAAAAATGCCGACCTTCGCCGATCGGAGGCGGCTGCATGATGTCATAGAGCGTCTTGCCTTCAAGATACTCCATGACGAAATAGTGATAGCCTTCCGGTGCCTGCCCCACGTCGATGGCCTGCACGATATTGCTGTGCGATAACCGCGCCGCCGCCCGGCCTTCCTTATAAAACCGGTCGACGAAATCGGCACTTTCGCTCATTTTCGTCGGCAGAACCTTGACCGCGACAATGCGATCGAGGGACACCTGCCGGGCTTTATAGACGGTCGCCATTGCCCCCTTGCCAAGCTTACTGATGAGCTGGTATCCGGGGATTTGCGAAGTCTTGCGGTCTTCAACGGTCTTGCGGATGCGCTTGGCCTGATTGACAGTGATAAAGTTGTGTTCGATGAGCAGGTCGGTGAGCGTGCGCTGATTCGCATCAGAGCCTTGTTTCTGCTGCTCGCGGCAAAAATCGATCTCGGTCTGCGTAGCCAAGCCCATGTCCAGAATGACTTTTCCGGCTTCGGTGTCGAGGGTGGCGTTCGGGATTTGGCTGTCGTTTTGGGTCATTTGCTAGTTCTGAAAGGAGCGAACTCCCCAGAACCCTTATTCGGGGGCATTAGGCGGTTGAATCGCTCAAATACCCTATGTCTGCGGCGGATCGGTGTCAACCGCGCCCGAGCACCACAGGCTCGGGGCCACAACGGTGGACCTCGGCGGGTAAAAACCGCGTGCTCTCCGATTGGGCTATCGACCAATTCAGGGTCAGAATTGATGTGTTCGCCAAGCCACGCGGGCTTTGTTCATTGGAATAAGCTGACGGGACGTGCCCTCAAACGCCGCGTGTGTACAAAGGGTAATCTATCCTGTGGTTGGTCTAGGCGCTGGTCGGCAGAATTTGCGGCGCGGGCGCTTTGGGCTTGGCTCGATCCATCCTATAATGCGTCCGAAATGGGAAAAAAGCAGCATAACGTCCCCAAGACTTTTGAAGAAGGCCTACACGAACTAGAGCAGATTCTTGCCGAGATCGAAGCCGGGCAGGTTGGGCTGGAGCAAAGCCTGGTGAAGTATGAGCGGGGGATGTATCTGCTGGGGTTTTGCCGCGCGATCCTCGGTCAGGCCGAGAAGCAGATCGAGGAATTGACCGCCGGGGGCGAAGCCACGCCGGCTGCGGAAACCACCGAGACCAAGCCGGCAGAGCCATGAACTCAGCGGACACTATTCTTCGGCAGACGGCCCAGCGTGTTAATGAATTTCTCGCTTCGCTGCGCCATTGCTACGTGGGTGCCCCGCCGAAGTTGCTGGACGCCATTGAATACAGCCTGCTGGCGGGGGGCAAGCGCCTGCGGCCGGCTTTAGTAGTGGAATCGGCACGGGCTTGTTCGGGCGAAGCGCCAACACGGGATGTCATCACCGCCGCCGGCGCAATCGAGATGATCCACACGTTTTCGCTGGTTCACGACGACCTGCCGGCAATGGATAACGACGACCTGCGTCGCGGAAGGCCCACCAATCACAAGGTTTTCGGCGAAGCGCACGCGATTCTGGCTGGCGACTCGATGATGACCATGGCCTTTGAACTGCTGACGGCGTTGGAGGACGTGCCCTTGGGGAACCGGCTGGTGGCCGAACTGGCCCGCGCGGCCGGGCCGGACGGCATGATCGGCGGGCAGGTGCTGGACATCGACGGCGAGGGGATGCAGTTGTCGCTTGACGAACTCAAGCAAATGCACCGATTCAAAACCGGCGCGCTGCTCCGGTGCGCCTGCCGGATGGGGGCAATGTGTGGCAAAGCGTCGGCGGAGCAACTTCAAAAGCTGACGGAGTTCGGCCAGCATCTTGGGCTGGCGTTTCAAATTGTCGATGACATTCTCGATGTCACCAGCACGGCTGAAGTGATGGGCAAGGCCACCGGCAAGGACGCCGAGCGCGGGAAAAACACGTTTCCGGGGCTGATGGGCCTGGAAAAAAGCCAGTCCGAGGCGGCCCGGCATGCGCAGGGCGCGATCGACGCGCTGGCGGATTTTTCGGAATCGGCCGATCGGCTGCGGGTCTTGGCGCGGTTTGTCACCGAGCGCCGGGCCTGACATATCTCTGGCTGAACATGAATTCGCTTGCACATGCGATTTCGCGCTTATTTCACGCTCATTTCATATAGCCGTCGCAAAATACCCGTGAATGATTAACACAAAGGAGTCAGCGATGCAGTCATTACGTGTGCATTGGGCGGGTCCGGGGTTGATGGTATCCAATGCGATGGAGCGCTTGGGAATACCCGTTTTACTCAGTTCGGGCGCGATGGGAGTTGCAGATCTTCCGCCGGCGGTGCGAACGACTCTGCGCCGCGAGGCCGCTACGGCCAAAGTGGAAGAGATTCGCAAGGATGGCACCGCCACGCTGGTTGTTTATGAGATCGATGCCTCTACGGGCGGACAGCGGTTTTGCCTGAGGATTGCCGAAGACGGCCGTCGGTTGGCCAAGAAAGCCATCAAGCGGCAATACACGGTTCCGCTGGCCTGACGGGCAGAGCACTAACGCCCACTTAAGCCGGCGTTAGTTCCGCAGTCGGCCGTGTCATCGGTCGATAAAGCGTATCGCGCTCGACGGCGACGAACCCGGCCTCGTGGGTCAGGCGCAGGATGTCACTGACGTGCAATTCCTGGTGGGTATTGTCCGGCTGCTGCTTAGTGATGTCATACCACACAACGGTGCCGTCGAGATCGTCGCAGCCCCAGCTTAAAGCCACTTGCGATAACCCCACGCCCTGCATGATCCAGAAGGCTTTCACGTGTGGCACGTTGTCCAACATCAGTCGAGCAATGGCCAGCGTTTTCAGATCGGTTAGGCCGGTCGGGCCGGGCAGGTGGCCAAGCTCGCTGCCGTCGGGAATGAAACTGAGCGGGATAACACAGTTAAAATGCGCCCGCGCATCGGCCAGCGACTGCGCTTGAAGCTCGCGGAGCTTAATTAGATGCCCGACGCGCTCCGGGATGTTTTCCACGTGGCCATAGAGCATGGTCGCGTTGGTGAAAATCCCCAGCGCGTGTGCCGTGCGATGCACTTCAAACCAACGGTCAGCGCGGACTTTGCCTTTAAAGACTTCGTCATGCACGCGGTCGTCGAAAATTTCTGCACCGCCACCGGGGAGCGATCCCAACCCGGCCTGGCGCAAGGCCGAAAGCACCTCGCCGACGCTCATCCGGCTTAATCGCGAAAAATGGACGATTTCGATGGCAGTGAAAGCCTTGATATGCAATTGGGGCCGCGCTCGCTTGATCCCGCGAAGCATGTCCAGGTAATAGTCGAATTTCAGCCAGGGGTGCAGCCCGCCGACGATATGCACCTCGGTCGCGCCGGCGTCTGCGGCCTTTTCGGCGATGCCGACCACCTGTTCCACCGGCATTTCATAAGCCCCTTCTTCGCCGCGTTTGCGATAGAAACTGCAAAATTTGCAACTCAGGGCGCACACATTGGTGTAATTGATATGCCGGTTGCGATTGAAATAGGCCTTATTGCCGTGCAGCCGCGTGCGCACATGATGAGCCATGCGGCCAATGCCAAAAAGGTCGCGGCTCTGATACAGGGCCACGCCATCTTCGGCGCTCAGCGCTTCGCCGCGCAAGACTTTATCCGCGATCGGGCGGAGTTTGGGATCGGCCACAGCAACGGGCTGGTTCATCGGGCCAAGTATAGCGCTCAATCGGGCTGATGTCTTGGGGCGACGGGCAAAGTTGATCTGAATGATCGGCCAGAGAGTTGGCTGGATTTATCACTAGATCGTACCATGCGAGGATGAGTACGGTTTTCCCAGCCAAGGTGCTGTCGCAGATTTCGCCCGAGGCCCGCCTGGCGGTGGTGGCTACGCGTTGGAATGTTGCTGTCGTTGATGAACTGCTGGCCGGCTGCCTGCGCCGGCTCGGCGAACTAAACATCGACGCCTCGCGCGTACGCGTCGAGCGCGTGCCGGGGGCGTTTGAATTGCCCGTCGCGGCCAAGCTGCTGGCCCGCACGGGCAGGTATTCTGCCGTCATCTGCCTCGGATGCGTGGTGCGGGGTGATACGCCGCATTTTGACTATGTGGCCGGGGAATCGGCCCGCGGAATTCAGCAAGTGGCCATCGACGAATCAATCCCGGTGATTTTCGGTGTTTTGACCACAAACACGCAGCAACAGGCCCTTGACCGCACGGGCGGACCGCACGGTCACGCCGGCGAACGCGCCGCCGAAGCGGCGCTGGAGATGATCGCACTGGCCCAGCGGTGTGCCACGACGAGCGATTGATATGCCTGCGCGGGGCGCGGTTTTTTCCATCGAGAAGTTCATGGCCTTATTCAAACGAAGTACATCGGGTGTTTTTCTGGCTTACAACGCCACCGCCACCGGCGAGGTATCCATTGGGGAGCAGTCCAGCCTGTGGTTTAATGCCGTGGTTCGCGGGGACGTGGCCCCGGTTCAGATCGGCCGGCGAGTGAACGTGCAGGATTGCGCCGTCGTACATTGTGACACCGGCGTGCCCAACGTGATCGAAGACGACGTGGTGATCGGCCACGGCGCGATCGTGCATGGCGCGTTCGTGGGTTACGGCTCGCTCATCGGAATGGGCGCAACCGTGCTGGGGCAAAGCCGAATCGGCCGCGAGTGCCTCATTGCCGCCGGCGCGGTGGTCCCGCCGGGGCTGATCGTGCCCGATCGTCATGTGGTGATGGGTGTGCCGGGCAAGGTGGTTCGGCCGATCAAGGATTCGGAATTGCAATACATGCAGCGGCTGGTCACGCATTACGTTGAACTGGCCGAGAAATACGTTCGTGGTGAATTCAAGGCGTTTGAATGAATCGAGTGTTCCGGGCTTGGCTGGTGGGGATGACCGGGCTGCTTCTGGTGGCCCGGGTGGATGCCGCGCGTTTTGTGCTGTCGGGCCAGACGCTCGGTTCAAGGAATGCGCTTCAGGTCATCCAGGTGGATATCGAGCAGCGGAATCTGGTCGACGCCGTTACCAAGATTGAAGCCCTCTTGGCCGAGCAATCCGACACGCTGGTGGCTGTGGATGACGACGTGCAAATGCGCTTTGCCGACGCGATCGAGCAACTGGTGGCGGCCAACCGGCAGGACCTGATTGCCGAATACGACAAGAAGTTCGGGACGACGGCCCAAGCGGCACTGGGGCTGGTTCTTGCCGGACCGGACAAGAGCGTGGCGTCGCTGGTGTCGGTGGCGCACCGGTTTCCGGTCAGCAGCGTGGCGGGGCAGGCGTTTGGCGCCGCAGCCAGACGCGCCGCCGAACTGGGCGATGCGCCCGCGGCCGCGGAGTTGTATACCTTGAGCGTGTCTCGCGGGGGCAACGACGCCAAGGCGCTGGCGGCGCTAAAGCCAATAGTGCATGTCGCATCCCAAGTGCAAAGTGTGCCGTTTGAAGCGACGTGGTATGGCCTGCTGACGCAATACGGAGGGATCAAGTCCTTTCCGGTTCGGTTCGACGATCGCACGCTGTTCGTGGGAGATCGGTTCGTGCTGCTGCTTCGGCCCAATGGCACGACTGCTTGGATCAGCGCCACGCAGAAGCCTTGGGACGGCGCGGTGCGTGGCGATATACCGGTCGATGCCGGCCGCGGGCCGATCTATCAGCCGGCTCTCTACAGCGACTACACGGGCGTGCCGCTGGTGGTGCTCGTGCGCCAGCCGGCGCATGATAATCCCCGCGGAGCCGTACGGGCGATCCGCGCGTCCGACGGCCGATCGCTTTGGACGACCGAATCCGACCCGGCGCTGACAGGCATGAACTTCGTTGGCGTGCCCACGCTGGCTGGGCGCGTGGCTTACACCGTCGCGGTCGAGCAATTCGCGCGGCAAAGCAATCTGGTGGTGGTGGCGCAAGACGTGGCATCGGGGCGCTTGATCTGGCAGCGGCAGTTCGGCACGCAGATCGGTCCGGACCAGATCAAGGAAGACTGGCGAAACCGGGATTTGGAGGATTTCTGGCGACTGGGCGCGATCGGCATTTCTGAAGACCGGTTGTATGTCGTCGCCAATGTCGGCAGCGTCGTCTGCATTGATCGCTTTGACGGAAAACTACGCTGGCTTCGTCCTTACGACGCTCCGGCGACGGACAATCGGCAATTGCGAAAATATCGAGAGCTGCGCCTGGCCGGGCGGACTGCGGTCGTCCCGCTGCATAATTTTCAGATCCTGCGATATCGCAATACCCCGCAGGTGAGCAGCGCGGGGCTGATGGTTGCCCCGCAGGATTCACCTGCGGTATTTGGCGTGGATCTACATAGTGGTCGGATGCTCTGGCATCGCGAGCTTAATGGCACGCTGTTTGGCGCGCTTGGGTCAAGTGTGCTGGCGACGGGCGAGCAAATCGAAGCAATTGATGGCGGCACAGGCAAGGCCGTTTGGATCTGGCACCCCGAGGGGTCGCGCTTGACCGGCCCGGCGGTGCTTCGGGGGAACCAGGTGCTGGTGCAAACCTCGGCGGGGCTGATGGCGCTGTCGGCAGAGAAGGGCGAAGTGGTTAGGCCCCCAGCGGATGAACCAAACCTGCGCAAATTCATGGAATTCAATTCCACCCGCGCGGCGTTGGCCGGCGCCGGCCTGAGCGGTGCCTTCGGGGCACCGAAAGACCTGGGCGCGATCGACAAGCCCTGACTATTTCGGCCGTGCCGGATGCGAGTTTGTCTCTTTCTTCTTCAACGGCGTTATACTTAGACGGTACTAAATCGGCGGCCCCGATTCGCGGGCATGTTAAAGTTGAAAAAACGCAACTGGTGAGGATTTTATCCAATGAGTACGTCCACCCCGGCCCCGGCCAAGCAGACTGATGCCGATCTTCAGGCCGTGCAAAACCTCAAGCTGGCCTATTCCACGATCAAGTCCGAACTTTCAAAGGTGATCGTTGGCCAGGAAGAAGTGCTCGACCAAGTCCTGATATCGATTTTTTCAAAGGGGCATGCGCTGCTGGTGGGCGTGCCGGGTCTGGCGAAGACATTGATGATTTCTTCGCTTGCGCAAACGCTGCACCTTTCATTTAAGCGCATACAGTTTACGCCCGACCTGATGCCCTCGGACATCACCGGCACTGAGGTGATTTATCAAAACCCCGAGACCAACGAGCGGCAGTTCAAGTTTTTACGCGGACCCATCTTCGCCAACATCGTCCTCGCTGACGAAATCAATCGAACCCCGCCCAAGACGCAGGCCGCGATGCTTGAAGCCATGCAGGAGCGCCGCGTGACAGTGGGCGGCACCGAGCATCGCCTGCCCGAGCCGTTTTTTGTTCTGGCGACGCAAAATCCGGTCGAGCAGGAAGGCACTTATCCGCTGCCCGAAGCCCAGCTCGATCGGTTCATGTTCATGATTAAAGTGGATTATCCGACGGCCGCCCAGGAACGATTGATTATGAAGATGGGGACGGGTACTGGCGGTCAGAAGATTCAGCCGGTGCTGGGCGCTGAGGAAATCGGCGTTTTACAGCACACGGTGCGCAGGATGCCCGTAGCGGATCACATTTTCGCCTACGCGCAAAAACTGGTTCGGGTGACCCGACCCAAGACGCCCGAGGCGCTGGATTTCGTGAACAAGTGGCTGACCTGGGGCGCCGGCCCGCGGGCCAGCCTGAATCTCATCCTCGCGGCCAAGGCCCGGGCGATTCTCAACGGGCAATTCCATGTCAGCGCCGAAGACGTTGCGGCCGTGGCGCCGGGCATCTTTCGTCATCGCCTGGCCCTGAATTTTGCCGCCCAAAGCGAAAGCATCACCACCGACGCCATCACCGAAAAAGTGCTGGCCGCGATCCCCAAGGACAAAAAACTGGATTGATGCCCGAGCAAAAATCGCGTGGGTTTTCAGCACTCTTTGCGGCTGGAATGGCCGGCGGATCATTTTTAAGTCACAAGCGATAGACCATGGCAGAGCCGACGCAATCGTTGCTAGACCCAGAAACCATCAGCCGCGCCGAGGCGCTGGGCATCAACGCGCGCTTGATCGTCGAGGGGTTCATGGCCGGCGAGCACAAGTCGCCGTTCCGGGGCTTTGCCATTGAATTCACGCAACACCGGGAATACGTTCCCGGCGACGACACCCGGCATTTGGATTGGAAAGTGCTGGGTCGCACCGACCGGTATTATCTGAAACAGTACGAGCAGGAGACCAACTACGTCGGGCATATCCTCATCGACGGCAGCGAGTCGATGAAATATGGTTCGAAGGTGGGTGCGCGAAACAAGGACGACGGCGCGGGCATCCGCAAGATCGACTATGCCAAGCAAATGGCCGCCTGCCTGGCTTACCTGATTCTCTTGCAGCGCGACGCCACGGCGCTGGCGGTCTTTGATTCCAAGGTGCAGACCTACATTCCGCGCACTGGAAACCTGGCCTCGATCCACAACATCATGTCCGCGTTGGCCGCCTACGAGCCGACGGGCAAGACTTCGATCGCAGCCGTGCTGCATGACATGGCCGGACAGATCAAGCGTAAGGGAATCGTCATTCTCATCAGCGATCTGTTGGACGATGAGAGCGGAATTCTCGAGGGAATTCAGCACCTGCGGTTTGGCGGCAATGAAGTGGTGGTATTTCATACGATGGACCCGTACGAACTGGAGTTTCCGTTCCGGGGTATGGTGGAATTTGACGGGCTTGAGGGGCTGGAACGACAGACCACCCGGCCGGCCGAGATTCGCAAGAGCTACCTGCGCGAACTGGAGCAGTTTCAAACCCGTCTGCGCGAAGGCTGCGAGCGGAATCAGGTGCATTACGTTTTAGTGAATACCGCCCATCCGCTCCATGAAGTGCTGAGCGGGTATCTGGCCTTTAGACACAGGACCGTTCGCTAGCAAAATGTTTCTCAACCCCTTCATGCTCCTGGGCATCGCCGCCATTTCGGTGCCCATTCTGATTCACCTGCTGAATCGTCACAAGATTCAGCGCGTGGCCTGGGCGGCCATGCGATTTCTAAAGGTGAGCATTGAAAAAAACCAGAAGCGGATGCGTATCGAGGACCTGCTGCTGCTGATTCTTCGTTGCGTGATTCTGGCGATGCTGGCCTTGGCGTTGGCTCGGCCGGTGTTGCGGTCGGCGCTGGGGGGCAACCTGCTGGGCACCGGCGGGGTGAGCGCCGTGCTGGTGATCGATAACTCGTTGTCGATGGGCGATAGCGACGGGGTAAGCACGCGGTTTGAACAGGCGCGGCAGGTGGCCGAAAAGGTGCTCGATTCGCTGCCCAATGGCTCGTCGGCGGCGCTGCTGCTTGCGTCGAACGTGGTCGATCCGGTGATCCCCGAGCCGACTTTCGACATGAACCTGTTGCGGAATTCGATCCGGCAGGCGCCTTTGACCGATCGCTCAACACAGTTGCAGCCGGCATTCGTTCGCGCTCTCGAAATTCTCGATCGCCGAGCCACCGGCCGACGGGAAATTTACGTCATTACCGACGCGCAGGCCGGCGGATTTGAAGGCTTGCCCGATATTCAGAAGCGCCTTGAAGCCGCCAAGGATCAGATCGGAACGCACGTCGTGATTGTCGGCCAGAAGGAAGAGCGCAACCTGGCCGTGGCCGACCTGCGATTTGCCGGCGGGATTATCACCGCCGATCAGGCCCAGCGGTTTGAGATAAAAATCAGCAACACCGGCTCGGTGGAAGCCCGGGATGTAAAGGTCACATTGTCGATCGATTCTGAGGCCGCGGCCGACGAGGCGACGATCGACGCCATTGCCGCCGGCGAGGTGAAGAGCGTTTCGCTGTTCGCGCGCTTTCGCCAAGCCGGTTTGCATTCGCTTCAAGCGCGGCTGTCCAAGGACCGGCTTCCCGCCGACGACGTGCGAACGATCGTCGTGCGCGCGGTCGAATCGGTCTCGGTATTGGTGCTCAGCGCCGACGGCCGCACTGACGACCGCGAGGCTGACGCGTTCTTTCTTCAGCAGGCGCTTCAGCCCGTGGTCGCGCAGGACCGCAGCACTTACTTCGTCCGCACCACCATCCGCCCGGCGACGGAGGCATCAAGCCTGAAATGGGATGACTACGACGTGGTAATGTTTGTGGATGTGCCCGACCTGACCAACAGCGCTGCCGACGCCCTGGCCGATTTCGTCAAACGTGGCGGGGGAATGGTCCTCTTTCCGGGTCCGAAAATTTCCGCTGATTTTTACAACGCGCAACTGGGTACACGCCTGGGCCTGATGCCGGGGACGATCGGGCCGGCGGCCGGCGACGCCGGTCAGGAACGCAAGTTTTTTTCACTTTCGGCCAAAGACACCGATCACCCCATCGTCTCGATCTGGGCCGATCCGGCTGCCGGCAGTCTCGGCGCGGCGCATTTCTACCGGGCCTTTTCCCTTTCGCCTATCGACAAGGCCACGGCGGTGATGAAATGGGCCGATGGCAGCCCGGCGGCCTTGGAGCGTGACGTGGACCGCGGGCGCGTCATCCTTTTCAGCAGCACTGCGGGCACCGCATGGAACGACCTGCCCGTGCGCCCGGGCCTATTCGTTCCATTGATTCACCGCACGATCGGCCGGTTGATTCAACGGCAAGACCAGGGATTGAACCTCGGCGTCGGCCAGCGGTGGTTTAGCAGGCTGCCTATCGATCAACTCGGCCGCGACGTCGTGTTTACCCTGCCCACGCCCGATGGGCAGAAGCAGCCACCCCCGCGTCAGACCAAGCGAGTGGAATTGCAGAAGGGTCTGGCGGTCATTGCTTTTGACGACATCCCCTTTGCTGGTGAATACCAGGCCAAAGCCGAAGGGATGGAACTGATGCGCTTTGCGGCCCAGGCCGATTCCGAAGAATCGAAGCTCGATACCATCAGCGACGACCAGATCAAAGCGCTGTCGGCCTCGGCCAATGTCATCCGCTGGTCGCCCGGTGTGCCCCTGGAGCAATCCTTGTCGGCGGCCCGGTCGGGCAGCGAACTCTGGATGCCGGTGATCATGCTGGTGATCGCGCTGGCGGCGACGGAAACGTTTCTCGGCAACTGGTTCAGTGAGAGCAAATGAAGTTGCTGCTGCTCAAATTCTTCGGGATATACGGCGATTCGGCTGGCCGGATCGCCGACGTGTCGCCGGCGCTGCGCAGCTCGAGCAACCTCGGCTGGGTATTGCTGTTGATGGTCGTCCTGGGTGTCGGGACGATCTGGATTTATCGCAGGATTTCCGGCCTTCCCACCCGGCAAACGCGCATTCTGATGGCGCTACGGCTGACGCTGTTTGCGTTGCTGCTGCTTCTTTTGCTTCGGCCGGTGCTGCAATTGACGGTGCAGGGAAGCATCCGCAGAACCCTCGTGTTGCTTTTCGATAACTCGTCGAGCATGAAAATCGAGGACGCGCGCACGGAAGGGATCGATCGCAAGCGCGCCGCCGTGGTCTTAAATGAGGATAATCTAAAAAGCATCCAATTGGATCATCCCTCGCGGATCGATCTGGTCCGCGGGGCGCTGACCAACGATCGGCTCGAGCTGACCAAGAAGCTGGGCAAACTGTTTGACCTGCGGCTGTATAGTTTTGGCCAGCGACTGGCCGAACTCGATAGCACCGCCGGCGCGGCCGGGCAGAGGAATGTTTTGAACGCGACCAGCCCCGTCACGCCGCTCGGCGATTCGCTGCGCGAGGTGCTGTCCCGGTCTCGTGGGCAGCCTTTAGCCGGGATCGTGCTGGTCACCGACGGCCAGAGCAACGCGGGCAATTCGCCGATAGCCGCGGCCGAAATCGCCAGTGCCCAGGGCGTCCGTCTTTTCACATGGGGCGTCGGATTGCCCACCGCCCGCGACGTGGTGGTCGCCAGCGTGTTTGCGCCTGACATCTGCTTCGTCAACGACGAAGTGCCGGTGGTGATCCGGGTTCGGGCTTCGGGGCTGGCCGGACAATCCGGCTCGCTGGTCGTTAAGCTGGGTGCCGACAAGATCGAGGAAAAGACGATCGCGTTCGACCAGGACGGCGAGCAGGTCCTCTCGACCCAGATCAAACCTCAGAAGGCCGGTGAATACGAGATCGAAGCGTCGATCGCTCCGCGGGCCGACGAGATCGTCAAGGACAACAATCGCGCGACCCAGAAAATCCGCGTAGTGGACGGCAAGATCAAGGTGCTGTTGGTGGAGCAGCAGGCGCGGTGGGAATTTAAGTACCTTCAGGCGCTTCTGATGCGCGACCGGCGGGTGACGCTGAAGTGCTACCTCGCCGAGGCCGACGAAGGCATCACCAAGGACGACAAAGGCCCGTTCCTCGAACGCTTTCCGCGAACCAAGGAAGAACTGCTGAAATACGATCTGGTGATCCTTGGGGATGTCGATCCCAATGGATTGTCGCAGGCGCAGACGGGATGGATCGGCGAATTTGTCAGCAAGTTCGGCGGAGGGCTGCTGGTGATTTCGGGCAAAAAGTATGGCCCTGGGGCCTGGGCGAACACGCCCATCGGCAAGATGCTGCCTGTGGAATTCGATAGCATGGCCAAGGGCGGCGATGTGGCCGACAAGCCCTTGCGGCTGGAACTCACTCCCGCCGGGGAGCGCAATTCGATGCTGCGCCTTTCAGATCAGCCTATGGAGAGCAAACGGCTGTGGGCTAATCTTCCGCCGATCTATTGGGACGCGCGGGTGCAGCGTGCCAAGCCCGCCGCCGAAGTGCTGCTGGTGGATGCCGACCCGGCAAAGGCCTATCGCGGGACCAAAATGCCCGTGCTGGCCATGCAACAATACGGCTTGGGGCAGGTACTTTTCAGTGGTACGGACAATACCTGGCGGTGGCGGAAAAACACCGGCGATAAGTATCACGCGGCCCTGTGGGGTCAGGTGGTTCAGCGGATGAGTCTGCCCCATCTGCTGGGAGAATCGAAACGGACGCAACTGACCAGCGACCGCGCGCACTATTCGCTGGGCGATCGGGTGACGATATACGCCCGGCTGTATGACGAGGCTTATCAGCCGGTGAAGGACACCGTGGTCCGCGGGGTGGCCAAAAGCGGCACGTCCGAGAGCGAAGTGATGTTGCGGGCCATGCCCGATCAGCCGGGCATGTTTCGCGGAGAGTTCGTCGCGCCGGCGATCGGGTCGTATCAGTTTGCACTGCCGAGCGATCCGAAATCGGTGCTGCAAATTGACGTATCAGAGCCGCGGGCCGAAACCGGCGAATCGACCATGAACGAATCGCTGTTGACTGAAATGGCCAATGCCACGGGCGGGCAGTTTTTGCACGAGGAAGACCTGCCGAAACTGCCGGAAATGGTGCAGGCCAAGACGGACCTGGTGAAATCGAAGCAGGAAGTTGAACTGTGGGCCTCGCCGTTTTATTTCACGCTGCTGGTGGCGGTGGGCGGGGTGGAATGGGCCTTGCGGAAGAAATGGCAATTGAAGTAAGTGGCGAGTGAAACGGGTTTGCCCCTGGAAGACGCGGATTTATGAGCCAGATGTTGCTCCACAAGCTCTCGACGGTTCGGCGCAAGCGCGTGGGCGTTAAGCTCGGTGCCGGCGCCGGCGCGGTCGTGCTTTGGGGCCTTGTGGTACTGTGTCTGACCATGGGCGTTGATTGGTGGATCGCGCTGCCCTGGTGGATTCGCGCGCTGGTGCTGGCGATCAACCTGGCGGGGCTGGCCTATTTCGCTTTCCGCGAGGCGATCGCGCCCCTGATCTGGGGACCGGATGATGACGCGCTGGCCCTGCTTGTTGAAACCTTTGAGCCGTCGTTCGATAGCCGATTGATTTCATCGATTCAACTATCGCGCGCCGAGTCGGCGGCCTCACCGGCGCTGGTGGCGGCGCTGATTCATCAGACCGAAACCTTGGCCGAACCGATCGAGTTCTCTCGTGTCGTGTCGATTGATCGGATGATAAAGCTGTTGACGGCAGCGGTGCTGGTGACGCTGATGGCGGCTGTGGGTTACGCTGCCTGCCTGCCTGCCAGCACGGCACTGCTCCAGCGGGCATTGCTTGTTCCGGGCGTGGCCGTCCCGCGAAAAACCAGCGTCGAAGTCGTCACCGGGAATGTCGTCCTGGCCCGCGGGGAAAGCGTCGATTTGATCGCTCGCGCCCATGGAATCGTCCCGGCCTCGGGCATGGTTCGGTTGCAGTTTCCTTCGGGCGCGACGCAGGAATTCATCCTCGCTCCCGTCACCGATAAAAAGGGGAGTTTCACCCGCACGATCGACAACGTGCAGGAAAGTTTCAAGTATGTCGTCAGTCTGAACGACGGGGTAAGCGAAGCGTTTTCGGTTCGGGCCGAGCCGCGCCCGACCGTGGCCGGTCTTGAATGTCTCCAAGTCTATCCTGCTTACACCGATCTCGGGACGGTGCGTCGCTCGGCCGGCGATTTGTCGCTGCTGGCCGGCAGTCGGCTGACCGTTAAAGTAACCGCCAGCAAGCGAATGAAGGTAAGTCGCGAGGACGACCTGGCGGGCAATCGGTTGAAACTCACCGGTGTCGACCTGAGCTACTGGCTTCAAAACAGCGACGTGAACGACACCAGCCAACTCGTAAGCCGATCGGGTGCCGACTCTGCGGTCCTACTGCCGACGGGCACCACGGGCATGTCGATCAACCTGATCGACGAAGCGGGCATTCGATCAAAGGATTCGGTGGTTTATCGGATCGACCTGGTGCCCGACAAAGCCCCGACTGTCAGCATCACCAATCCCACGAAGAAGGAAGAGCTAGCGACCCGGCGGGCGCGGGTGATCGTGGGCTTTGACGCCGCCGATGACTTCGGCATCGCCCGGGTCGCTTTGAAATATAAATTAACCGAGGCCCAGCAGGAGCAAAGCATCCCGCTTGAAGCCACCGGCCGGCCGCGCAACCTGCGGGGGTACTACAATTGGGAACTGGCCAAGTTAAATGGTTCGATCGAGGAAGGGGCGGTGATCGAGTGGTGGGTGGAAGTGGCCGACGCCAACAATGTCACCGGTCCGGGCGTGAGCGCCAGTGAACATTATCAGTTGCGGATCGTCAGCGAGGACGAAAAGCGCGCCGAACTGCTCAGCCGGTTGAACGACGCGATGTCGCAGATCAATGACGTTTCAGAAAATCAGCAGGACTTGACCCAGCGACTGGGGAAGATGATTAACCAGCAGGGACTAGAAAAATGATGGACAAGCAAACTCGTCGTATTTCGCAGCATTCGGTCGCTCGTTTATTGACTAGTGGTGGGACGGTAATGCGCGGGGCGCACTGGATCGGGATGCTGGTTATGGCTCTGGGTACGGTCGGGCAGGTCTGGGCCATCCCGGCCGAGGGCCTTCGCCAGGCCGAAGCCTCTCAACAGCAACTTAAATCGCGCACACAGAGCATCACCGAGCAGATCGATACGACCATTGCCGAGTTCGAGCGCAATGGCCTGGCCAACGGCGAGGAAGTGCGCACGCTAAAGGGCATTCGGTCGGTATTGGGACAGTTGTCGGACAAGCAGATGCAGCAGGTGATCGACCTGTTGCAAAAGGCCCGCACCACGCCCAATGCCGCGCAGGCGACTAGCGATGCCGAGCAGGCCCACTCGGGGCAGCAGGGCATTTTGTCGCAGCTCAATCAACTGCTGAAAGACTATCGCCGTCAGCAGAGCTTCCTCGATCTGGCCCGCAGGATCGACGCCCTGGCGGCCCGGCAGGATACGAACCTGTCCGGCGCGGTGGACGTGGCCAAGGTGACCTTCGGCAAGACCTTCCAACAGTTCGATCCTTCGCAGACTGCGGCCGTCAATGTGCAGCACGGCGAGCAGGAACAGCTTAAGACCGACATCAGCGAGGTGGTGCAGGAAATCCGCACGGCCGCGGGCCAGAATGAAGGCGATCAGAAAGAACGTTTGGCCAAGGCGCTTTCAACGGCCGAGCGGGCCAAAGTGCTGGAGCTGGCCAGCGCCGCGGCCAATGACCTGGCCGGTGGCAATCTTTATCGAGCGGCGACGAATGAAAAGATCGTTCGTGACGGCCTGCGGGAAATGGCCCGGCTGGTTGCCCCGCCAGAAACGGCGACCGAGCGCCTGCGTCGGGCAGGGCAGGAAATCGATCAGGCCATTGATCAGCAGAAGAAACTGGCCGAACAAACCAAGCCCTTGCCGGCCAAGCGCCCTGAAACCACTGAAATGGAACGGCAGCAGGCCAAGGTGGTCGATCAGGCCGATGCCACCAAGCGGGCCATCGCCGACCTGGCCCCCAAAGCAGCCCAGGAACTGGACAAGGCCCTGGACAAAATGCAGGAAGCCCGCGCGAAGCTAAATCAGACCGATCCGAAATCGGCTGCGGCCAAACAGGATGAGGCGGTCGCGGCGCTTGAAAAGGCCAAGGCCGAATTGAACGACCAGATTGCCAAGGCCGAAAAGGCCCCGGATCAACCCAAGGACAAACTGGCGGCCACGAAGGAACTGCGGGACCAGACCCGCGATCTTCAGAAAAAGCAGGACGAAGTGGCCAAGCAGCCTGCGACGCAGCCGGCGGAAAAAAATAAGCAACAGGCTGACCTGGCCGACAAGGCTCGTCAGGTGCAGCAGGCCGCGGCCGAAGTTGCTCCTGACGCGGCCAAGGACCTCGGCGACGCCGCCAAGGACATGGACCGCGCGAAGCAGGCGATGGAGCAGAAGCAACCGGCGCAAGCTCCGCAGGACGCAGCCAAGCAGGAACTGGCCGCCGCCGAGAAAAAACTCGACGAGCAGGTGAAGAACCTTGAGAAGGCTGAGGCGCAGCTCGATAAAGCCCAGGACCTTCAGCAAAAACTTGGCGAGATGATCCAGAAGCAACAGGATTTGGAGCGGGACACGGCCAAGGCCGCAGCGGCCGAAGCGCAGAAGCAGCCGACCCCCAAGGCGCCTGAGGCGCTGGCCAAGGATCAGAAGCAGTTGCAGAAGGATGCCCAAGCGGCGCAGGACGAGATGAAGCAACGGGCGCCGGCCGAAAGTGCCCCCAAGCCCGCCGAGGACAAGGCTGCCAAGGCCCAGGCGCAAGCTCAGGCCCAGGCTCAGGAGGCCATGCAGTCGGCGAAGAAATCGATGGAGAATGCCCAGGAGCAGCTTCAGAAGGATAAGCCCGCCGAGGCCCGCCCGGAGCAGCAACAGGCGGTGAAGGATTTGCAGCAGGCCAAGGCGCAGGTGGATCAGCAGGTGGAAAACCTCCAGCAGCAGCTTGGCAAGCCGGACGAAGGCGCGCCGCTCGATAAAATCGCCGAACAGCTTCAAAAAGCGCAGGACCAGATCGATCAGGCGCAGACGGAGCTGGCCAAGGGTCAGGACAATGCCCAAGCGACCCAGAAGGCCGCCGACGCTCTCACTGAGGCCGCGAAGTCGGCAGCCAAGGCTTCGGCCGAAGACCAGGGCAAGCTTGCCGACGCGGCCAAGAACAGCCTCAATAAAGCGCAGGATGCCTTGTCCGATGCCGCAGCGCAATCGCAGGCAAAGCAGACCGGCGAGGCGATGAAAAATTCTGAAAAGGCCAAGCAGGCCATCGCCCAAGCCCAGGCGGCGGTGCAGATGCAGCAGGCCGGGCAGCCGGGGCCTCCGGCCCAGATGCCGGGGCAGGCTGAGAAACCAGACCAGCCCGGCGAGCCAGGAAAAACGCTCACGAGTGACAAGGCTGACGCCGGTCATGACGGTGTGAATCCCAACGGCGCTCGCGGGGACAAGGCCGCCGGTGCGTCGTTCGTGAGTTTGCCGGCGCGCGACCGGGCGGCGATTTTGCAGTCGCAGGCGGAAAAATATCCCCAGGAATATGCCCCGCAGGTGGAACAATACTTGCGGAATCTTTCCGACCAGGGCAAGTAAATTCGCCGGAATGTTGCCACCAAGGACGATATGAAGTGCTTGCGAATTATTTCGGTGTTGCTGGTGCTGTTGGCATTGACGGCGCGAGCCGTCGCGCTGCCTCCTGCGGACGATAAATCCCCCAAGGTGGACGCCGCGACCGAAGCGGTCATCAAGGGCGCACTCAAGTATCTCGCCAGCAGGCAATACCCAAGCGGGGCGTGGTCAGACAAGCAGCACCAGGTGGCGATTACCGGGTATGTATTGCTGGGTTTTCTGGCCTCGGGAAATCTGCCGGATGAAGGCGAATATGGCAAAACCGTTTCGCAGGGCACGCAGTTTTTATTGAACTGCGTCCGTTCCGATGGATACGTCATCGCGCCTTCAGAATACACAAATAGCAAGGGCATGTACGGCCACGGGATCGCCACGATTGCCTTGGCCGAGTTGTACGGACAGACCCGTGACGTGAACATCCGCGCCAAGCTGGCCAAGGCGATCAACCTGATTGTGACGACGCAAAACCAGCAGGGGGGCTGGCGATACATGCCGCGGGTGGCCGATGCCGACATCTCTGTCAGCGTGCTGCAGGTGGTGGCGCTACGGGCGGCGAAAAACTCAGGCATTGAAGTCCCCGATGAAACGCTCAAGAGGGCCATTGGCTACGTCAAATCCTGCTACAAGAACGGCGGATTTGCTTACCAGCCCGGGGGCTCGCCCGGATTTGCCCGAACGGCGGCGGCGATCTATTCGCTCCAGGTCTGCGGACTTTATGACGATCCGATGGTGGCCGCGGGATCGAAGTATCTCGTAGACACGCGACAGAAGGCAGGCGAGTGGGTCACCTACGGAAATTTCTACGCCGCACCGGCGCAATACATGGTCGGGGGGGAAGTCTGGGCCGATTGGTATAAGGACATTCACGGTCGGCTGATGCAGAAGGTGAGGCGCCAAGGGGACCTTTGCTCGTGGGACACACTCGAAGACCGCGGGCGCAGCGGGATGAACGAGATTTATGCAACCGGCATCTATACGATGATCCTGTCGATGCCCTATTCGTATATACCGCTTTATCAGCGGTGATTTTCGAAGCCACCAGCCGATGCGTTTTCGATGGCTGCTTATTCTGACCGTGCTGTTGTGTGCGGAACTGGCCCGCGCCGGGGTGGTGCGCACGCTCGATGGCAAGATGCTCGAGGGGGAAATCCGGCTCGAGGACGGGCTGGTGATGATTGTGCCCAAGAGCGGTCCCCTGCTGAGAGTTCCAACCGACAACCTGATTCGTATAACAATCGCGCCGGCGGCGGCGCTGTCGCAGGGGCTGGTGCTGGTCGACGGAACGGTGCTCAGCGTCGATCGATTCATCTCTGCCGACAATTTGTCGGTCAAATTCGCTCGCGGGCGCGGGGATACGACGCTGCCTGTCGATTCGATTTCCCGCCTGGTTTTTTCGCCGGTGGGTCTGGGGCCTGTACACGCGGGGGCCACGGGCGTCATTTTGCCGAACAAGGATTTTTTTGAAGGCGACTTCCAGTGGCTTCGCGGGGGGAAGGTGGCGGTGTCTTCGGTGCTATTTGGCCTGAAGGAAATGGCCGTTCGGTCGGAGGTGTCGGCGGTGGTGCTTCGACCCGCCGGCAAGCTGCCTGCGGGCAACATCGTGCGCCTGCGCGATGGCACGGAAATGGCGACAAAAACACTCATCGTCCGCAAAGCCGGCGTGGAAACCGACGAGCGGCTCTTCGGCTTGGATGAACTGGCGGAAATCCGTTGCGCCGGCGCGGCGCAGTCGCTGGCCGATCTGATCGACGACTCGGCAGAAAATGTACTGGAGAACGCGACGCCCGCCGACGTGCCTGCCTCGCTGCTTGGGGCCACCGGCGAGCGGGCCGTGAGCCTCCTGGCCGGTAAGAGCCTGACCATTCGGCTGGACGGCGCGTTCCGCACGTTCGCGGCCACCGCCGGCGTGGCGCAGATGATCGCGCCGGCGCTTCGCGTGGGTTTGATCGTTAGCGGAGACGGCAAGGAACTGGCCCGCCTGGTTCCGAAAAGCTCGATCGACGACCCCGGTGTGCTGGCGGTCAATGTCACGGGCGTACAGAAATTGACGCTTCTGGCAATCTCCGAAACTCCGGCGCTTCCCGGCTTCATCGTCCTGCTCGATCCGCTATTCATTAAGAATCGATAGCCCTTCCTGTGAAAATCGGTGGCGATGGATGGTGATTTGTTTGGGTTGATCGTATGCTCAATTCCATGATTGCCACGGCTGGCAAGTTCGCCGGATGCTGCATTCTGGGCCTCGGTCTGCTTGCGAGTTGTCAAAGTCCGCAGGGTCAGAATCCGCGACGGGCGGCGGGTGATTCTGCCGGCGTGATTTCCGAGCTTAGCCCGCCAGGCTCGGCCGATCAGGCGGTGGGCAGCGATCCCTGCGCCGCCCGGTTGCACGACATCGCCGGGGCAATGCTTTTTTACTTCGCCCTCAACAAACACCTGCCCGCCAGTTTGTCCGATTTGCAGGCTTTGTCTGATTTCGACAACCCCCTTGTGTTTGCCTGCCCACACTCCCAGCAGCCTTATGTATATGTGCCCGAAGGCCTGCGCTCGGTGAATCGGCCCAAGCTTATCATTTTGCACGATCCGGTCCCGCGGGATGGCAAGCGGATGTGTATTTTGATCCAGCCAACCGGTCCGGGCGCGGCCCAATCGCTTGAGGTGGTCAACCTGCCCGAACCGCTGTTTCTGGCCTACCAACCCGCCCGGTAGCGTTGTTAATGTCGGATGTTTTTCCATTGCTTGCCTCTCAGAAAAAGTCCCGATTGACAGTTTTGCGTCTCCGATTATCCTTTATGTGCCTCATGTACGTGACCGCCGAGATCACACCGGTTGGTGTGGTGCGGGGAACCCAAGGGCGACGGAAAAGGAAGTCATCCGTCGCCAGGGGCGAAGGGATTCACAAAAATCCCAGGGCACTTTCAGGCCCTAGCCCGTCAGCTAACCCCGTAGGCTTTTGAAAGGGCACTTGCGCCAAAGCTCCTTTGCACAGAACGCACCTGGTTCTGTCCGGTTTGATCCGCCTTGTCGGAAACAAGCCTCCTTCCGAGCTAACGCAGTGCGTTAAGGAAACGAATCTGGTCCTGCGGCGAATGTCCACTGTCGGGTTCGCTGCGCACTTGGTTCGTCGATTGTCATGCACGCATCTCCGACCGGCGGCAAGCCCCTGGCTCTGTCGCTTCTTGCCAGTGAACGTCCGCGAAATGTGGGATGGCTTCAGGCCGCAGGGCTGTTGTTCGGGGACTGGGGCACCAGCCGGCTTTATGTGCTGGGGCTGGCCTTCCTCTTCGCCGGGCGAACCAGTTTTTATCTGATCCTGCTGATGAGCCTGCTGGTGGTGGCGGTGGGGTGGGCATACACGCAGATTTGCCGAATTTATCCCGATGGCGGGGGCGTTTACACCGCTGCCAAGAGCAAGAGCCGCACGCTGGCCGTCGTGGGTGCCTTGCTGCTGTTTGCTGATTACACGGTAACCGCCAGCCTCAGCGCGCTCGATGCCTTTCATTACCTGGGCCTGCCGACCCACAAGCACGTCGAGCAAGCCAAGGCCAAAGATGCGGCGCAGAATCCCGACGTGCCGTCGGCAATCGTCGACGGCGGATCGAGAGTGGCGATCGAACACGAAAAGGCCGAATCGGTCCACGAAGGACTTTTCGCATGGGATTCTCCGGGGCTTTGGGCGATCGTCGCCATCGGGGCCATCGGGATGTTTAATCTGCTTGGCCCCAAGCACACCGGCGGATTTGCTATCGTCGCGGCGCTGGGCATGGTCTTCATTACGCTGCTGATTACCGGTTTTGCCCTGCCCAAGGTGCCCTGGCACGATCTGGTGCATCGGATTCCCTCGCTCAAGGAAACGCTCGACAACCAGCCGTCGCAGCTCTGGATTGCGTTCGTATCGATCGTGCTGGCCCTGTCGGGTGTCGAAGCCATCGCCAATCTCACCGGCGTGATGAAAAAGCCGGTTGCTCACACCGCCCGCAAGGCCATCTGGGTGGTCACGGCCGAGGTGGCTATTTTTAATGTCCTGCTGGCTCTGTTTATGCTGGCGATCTTTCCGTTGCACCGATCGGCCCATACCAACGACATGCTGGCTTTTCTCAGCAGCTTTTATGTTGGTGCCTGGGGCGAGTGGGGCGTGCGTATCCTCGGCGGGTTGCTGCTGCTCAGCGCCACCAACACCGCTATCACCGACATGATTTCGGTGCAATATCTCATGGCCCGCGATGGCGAACTCCCCTTTGCGCTTCAGCGCCTGAACAAATACGGCGTGCCCTATCTCCCGGCACTGATCGCAGCCGGCGTGCCGGCGCTGGTGCTGCTCATCAGCCATGATCTTGAAAGCCTGGCAGCGCTGTACGCCATTGGCGTAATCGGCGCGGTGGCGATCAATGTCACCCTGTGCGCCACGCACCCGCGACTCCGGCGCATGCACCGCAAATTGCCCATGATGCTGCTGGGGATCGTCCTGCTGACGATCTGGGTGACGCTGGCGTTCACCAAGCTGCACGCGCTGGTGTTTGTATCGGTGGTGATGGTGGTGGGCCTCACCGCCCGGCAGCTCACCCGCTGGCTGGCGACGCGAAAGGGCGAGCGCCCGAGCCTGTTGCGGCGGGCGATCGTCGAGCAGCTCTCCGACGACGTTCTGGCCAAGCCCAAACTGCTGCTCGGCACTTACGGCTCGGATGCCTTGGTCCCTACGGCGCTGGAAGAAGCCCACCGTCGCGGCGCTGCCCTGGTCGTTTGTTTTATTCGACAGGTGAACCTGTCCTACAAGCACGACAAAAAGCTCACCATCGAGAGCGACCTGGCGGCGCTGAAAACCTTCAGCCGCATTCTCGATCGTGCGCATGAGGAACATGTCCCCGTGATTCCGATCTATGACAGCGGCCCCGACGCCGCAGAGCTGATGGCCGAGGCGGCCGCGATCTATGGCGTGGATCGCGTGCTGATTGGCACCAGCCGCAACGGCGCGCTGTATCACCTCATCAAGGGGACATTCCAACGACGCCTGGAGGCCCTGCTTCCGCCGGAGGTGCATGTGCAGGTGCTCGCGCCAGTGGGTCCTGCCATGCCTTGGCGCGGGTGATGAGCGAACATGAAGGACGCCGACTGCCGAGGCATCGCGCCGGCGGACTGGAATACAGGCCGAGCCGGCTGGGCACGAGCCTGCGTCGGGTCGAAAAGGCAGATTTCTTCGAAAATCAGGCAAATTTGCGTATTTCGCGCTCGTTTGAATGCAAAAAGGGGGTCCAAAGGGGGTCCCAAAGAGGTCCCTTTGGGGTCTCATGGGTGTCACGGAGAGGTCATTTCCGGTTCCGACGGGGTCTTGGGAGGGTCCCATCTGTTGTGCCACTCGGATGCCCGAAGGAAGGGAAGATCCTGCGGGGCAAACGCTCGCGGATTGAGGGGCAGTCGAGTTTGTAGATCCGACTTTTCCGGGCCAGTGTCCGAGTCCGAAACCAACATCGAGCCAGAACCGCGCGGCGTAACCCCACCCGACCAAACCGGCAAGCAAGGCAATCAACTGGTTAGTGTTCATCAGAATACTCCTATACCTAAGGGCAAGAGTTGCGCGAATTGGCGCCTTTTCGCGCCACTTGCAGTGCTCTAAAATCGACTTAAACCTATGCGAATAAACGATTTGTAAAAAATTTTATTTTTTTTGGAAGTGGTCAAATCTGGGTGCGCTTTTTGGCGCCTAAAAGCGCACCACTTTCCCACGACCCCCCTGCCTCACCCCGCGCTTCGCGGGGCGCGGCGTGTTTTTAGGGTCGAAAAGCCGGAGGCGGGGAGGGGACTCGACTGGGACGGATCGAAAGACAGACCGGTTCGGCTCAAGCTTGCCGGCGACCGATCGGGGACAATCTGAGGCGTGTTGCGACGTGGTTCCCCGCCTGCGTCTGGCAATTCCCACCTGACGACTGTCAGAAAGGATTAAATAGTTCCATTCCGCATTAAGAAACTCTATAATCATACATAAATATCCGATTCCTAAGTTTTATCGTGTTTTAATTGTTCCATGAACGCAGAAGTCGCTTCATCCCGAACTATTGTTCACCGCACGCGCTGGCGCGTGGCCGGGCAAGTGCAGGGTGTTGGATTTCGTCCGACGATCTATCGCCTGGCCCAGCAGCATCATCTCACGGGCTTCGTGCGCAACGATTCGTCTGGCCTGGTGATCGAGGCCCAGGGCGCGGCGGGCGTGCTGGAGATGTTCGGCAAGGCGATTCACATCGAGAAGCCGGAGATCGCGGTTATCAGCGACGTTGAAGCCGAAGAGATCGCGCTTCAGCAGGACGAGAAAGAGTTCGTGATCGCGGCGAGCGACCAAGCCGATTCCGCCGACGCCGGGGTGATGACCGACCTGGCGACGTGCCCGGATTGCCTGCGCGAGATGCGCGATCCTCACGACCGCCGGCGATATCACTTTGGTCTCATCAACTGCACGAATTGTGGTCCGCGTTACAGCATTCTCAAGACGATTCCTTACGACCGGCCGAACACGACAATGGCGTCGTTTTCGATGTGTTCCGAGTGCCGGGTTGAATACAACGACCCGAGCAATCGCCGGTTTCATGCCCAGCCTACGTGCTGCCATCAGTGTGGTCCGCACTTGCGGCTGGTAAACCCCCACGGCGAGGCTCAAAGCGGTGATCCAATCGATCTGGCGGTGAAAAAACTCCTGGCCGGTCAGATCCTGGCGATCAAGGGCACGGGGGGCTATCACCTGGCCTGTCGGGCCGACAACGAGGCCGCGGTCCAGAAACTTCGCGCGGCCAAGGGCCGGGACGCCAAGCCGTTTGCCATATTGTGTGCGTCCGTAAAAAGCGCGCAGCATCGGGTGAATCTCAGCAAGGCGGGTCTGGCGGCGCTGGTGTCCACCGCGGCGCCGATCGTTTTGGCCCCGGCTGGCGAGGCCCGTGATATCGCGCCTTCGGTGTCGATGGGAAGTCATCGACTTGGCGTGATGCTGGCCAACACGCCGATCCACCACCTGCTTTTTTCCGAAACCGGCCATCACCTACCGCCTCTGGTTATGACCAGTGGAAACCATGCCGAGGAGCCGCTGGTTTACGACAACGCCGACGCCCTGGAGAAGTTAGGCCCCATGTGCGACTGGATTTTGTGGCACGACCGGGCAATCGAGCATCCGATTGATGATTCAGTGGTACTGGACATGGGAGAAGGGGAAGCCGTTTTGCCGATCCGGCGTGCCCGGGGATACGTGCCGAGTCCGCTGCGCCTGCCGGAAGCTTCGCCGTCGCCGGGGTTGTGCCTGGGTGGCGATCTGAAAAACACCGTTGCCGTCGTGCGGGGTGATGAGGTGATCCTCTCGCAGCACCTGGGTGATCTTTCGCAGGCCAAGTCTTACGCGAATTTTAAGAAAAGCATTGACGCGCTCTGCGATTTGTTCCGAGTGAAGCCGGAATGGATCGCGCACGATTTTCATCCACAGTACATGGGGACAGTTTACGCGCAACAGTTGGCCACGCGGTTTGGTGCCCGGGCGGTGGGCTTTCAGCATCATCATGCGCATGCGGCGGCGGTGCTGGCCGAGAACGCCGAAGCTGGCCCGGCTCTGGTGGTGGTTTGCGACGGTACGGGCTTTGGCGCGGATCGAACAAGCTGGGGTGGTGAGTTGATGGCGGTCAGTCTGCACGGATTCCGAAGGCTAGGCTGGCTCCGGCCAATTCGCCTTCCCGGCGGGGACGCTGCCGCCAAGGAAACCTGGCGCAGCGCGCTAGCAGTGCTATTTAATGCAATCGGAGCAGGCTTTGCCACCCATGCCGGCGCGCTTCGGGTGCAGCCGGACCAGCGCCAGCGACAATTCATCGCCCAGATGGTGTTGAACAAGACCCGGTGTGTTGAAAGCACCTCGGCCGGTCGGCTTTTCGATGCCGCAGCGGCGATCCTCGGGCTAAGTACGGTCAACGCGTATGAAGGTCAGGGGCCGATGGCTCTCGAGTCGGCGGCTTTCGGATGGAAGCACAAGCCGGAACCGATCGCACCGCTCTATCGATTAACGGATGCCGGCACGGGCGTCGAGGTCGATCTGTCTCCGGTGTTCCCGTATTTGATCGAAAAACTTGAAGCCGGCGCGAGTGTGAACCAGTTGGCCTGGTTGTTTCATCAGCAGTTTTGCGATGCCTGGATCGAAGCGGTTTTAACGGCCGTCCGGGCGACGGGGTTGATCTGCGTGGGTTTGTCCGGCGGGGTATTCTGCAATCAGTTGCTCACCCGGATGATGTCCACGAAGCTGCGCGAGCAGGGTCTGCACGTGCTGCGTCACCGGGCCGTGCCCTGCAACGACGGCGGGCTGGCCTACGGACAGGCCGTGCTGGCGGCAGCGCGATTCAGCAAGCTGGCCAAGGCGTCTTGAGTATTGAAGTGGTTGGATAGGTTTTTGAGGTTGAACGATGTGTTTGGCTGTCCCTGGAAAGATCATCAAGCGTGAGGCCGACGAGGCCGTGGTGGACCTGCACGGCAGTCAGATTGCCGTCAGCGCCGCGCTCGTGCCCGATGCCGGCCTCGGCGATTGGGTGCTGATCCACGCGGGGTTTGCCATTCAACAGCTTAGCTGCACCGATGCCGAGGAAACATTTGCCGTGCTGGAAGACATCCGGCGACTGGAGCAGGCATGAGGCCGCTGCGTGTGATAGAAGCCAAAGAGGCGATTGACCGCTTGCGGTCGGCAGCGGGCAAGGCCGGGCGCGCGCTGGCGTTCATGGAAGTCTGCGGGACGCACACGGTCAGCGCGTTCCGAAGCGGCCTGCATAGCCTTTTGCCGGACAACGTTCGGCTGATCTCCGGGCCGGGTTGTCCGGTCTGCGTGACCTCGCAAGGCGACATCAACCAGATGATCGAGCTGGCGGACCGGCCCAATGTCACGGTCTGCACCTACGGCGACATGATGCGCGTGACCGGCAGCCGTGGAAGTCTGGACGACGCCCGCGCGGCCGGGGCCGACGTGCGCGTTGTTTACAGCACGCTCGATGCCGTCAAACTGGCTGCGGCCGAACCGCGCCGGCAGGTGGTGTTCACTGGCGTGGGTTTTGAGACGACCACCCCGGCAACGGCGGCGGCGGTGCTGGCGGCCGAAAAACTTAATCTTCTGAACTTCACCGTTCTCACCAGTCACAAGCAGATTCTTCCGGCGATGCGAGCACTGCTTTCCAGCGGCGACGTGCGCGTCGATGGCTTTGTCTGTCCCGGGCACGTCGCGGTCATCACTGGATCGAACATTTTCAGGCCCGTGGTAGACGAATACCACCGTCCGTGCGTGGTGACGGGCTTTGAGGGAAATCAAATTGCCGCCGCGCTTGCACGGCTGGTTGAGATCGTCAATACCGGGCAAAGCGTGCTGGAGAATCTTTATCCCCAGGCCGTCACTCCCGAGGGCAATCGCACGGCCCAGCGGATGATCGACGAAGTGTTTGAATCGGTGGATGTCAACTGGCGGGGCCTGGGAATGCTTCCGGCCAGTGGACTGGATTTGCGGCAGAAATTCGCCCGGTACTCGGCCCGGGTGCGTTTCCAACTTGGCCCGTCAGGCAACGAAGAGCCGCCGGGCTGCCGCTGTGGGGACGTCATCACCGGCCGGTGCTTGCCCGAGGATTGCAAACTGTTTGCCAGCGCTTGCACGCCCGTCCGGCCCGTCGGCCCATGCATGGTCAGTTCCGAAGGCACCTGTCAGGCGTTTTTTAAATTCAGACGGCGCGGCGGTAAGGGACTGTTTAAGCAGACCCTGAAATCGCCGGTCGGATCGATGGCTTTGGTCCAGGGATAACAATCAGGATGTATCGTATCGAAACCAATTTGACCGACTCACCCGCCAATGGCCGCATTGCGCTGGCCCACGGCGGGGGGGGACAACTGACCGACGAACTGCTGGCGATGTCGATCCTTCCGCGCCTGGGAAATGGCACGCTCAGTCAGTTGCTTGATGCGTCGGAAATGCGTGTCGGCGAGTATCGCCTGGCGACTACGATCGACAGTTTTGTAGTGCAGCCGCTGATCTTTCCCGGCGGAGATATCGGCCGACTGGCCGTGTGTGGTACGGTCAACGACCTGGCGGTTTCCGGTGCGCGCCCGCTGGGCCTGGCGCTTAGCCTGATTATTGAAGAAGGTTTTTCCCGCAGCCTGTTGGAAGCGATCCTGGATTCGGTGGCTGAGACGGCGCGGCAAGCGGGCGTGAATGTCATCACCGGCGATACCAAGGTCGTCGGCCGGGGGCAGGGGGATGGGGTGTTCATCACCACGTCCGGGGTGGGCCTGATCGGGAGTCAGACGGAACTACACCCCGACCGGGTTGAACCGGGAGACGTGCTGCTCATCAACGGTCCGATCGCCGATCATGGCCTTGCGGTCATGCTGGCGCGGGAGATGCCGGAAGTGACCAGCGCCCTCAAGAGCGATGTCGCGCCGCTCAACGGATTGATCGACGCGATGCTGTCGGCGGTGCCGAAACTGAAGTTCATGCGTGATCCCACGCGAGGCGGGCTGGCCGGGGTGGCGACCGATCTGGCCGCGCGCACCGGCTGCAATGTACTTTTGGACGAGCGGTCGATCCCGATCCGGCCGGAAACCCGACACGTCGCCGAAATGCTGGGCCTGGACGTGCTGGAAGTGGCCAATGAAGGCAAAGTGGTCGCGGTGGTGTCGCCCGGCGAGGTTGACGCCTTGCTGAAGGCGATGCGTGCCCACCCGCTGGGCCGGTCGGCCTGCCGGATCGGCGAGGTCGCCGAAAAAGGCGAGGGGCTGTGCTTGATACAAACAACGTTGGGTGGTCAGCGGATCATTCAGAAGCCTTATGGAGAACAGTTGCCACGAATCTGCTGAGTGTCAGCCGGTCGTGGTTTGTGAAAAAGGGAACGAACTATGCGTCTCGGTAATGGACAATTTCCGCCGTCGTGCGCGGTTTATGGCATGTCGGTAGCGACAGCCAGCATGGGTGTGGGCTGGGCCTTGCCCCGCAAGCCCCAATCACCCGGTCCGGTACGCTTTGCCTTGGCCGGCATGACTGGACCGGCTTGGCTGATTTCCAATTCCAGCAAGAAAGTGAGCCTGTCATGACCGATGCCAAACCCAAAGCCCCTTCCAACGACAAACGCTGGAAGATCGTCGATGCCACCATGCGGCGGCACGGCTACGCGGGCAACAGCCTGATCGAAACGCTGCACAGCACTCAGGAGTGCTTCGGATATCTCGACGAGCAGGCCCTGCGCTACGTCGCTGCGGTCCTGCGCGTGCCCCTGAGCAAAGTGTATGGCGTGGCGACTTTTTACCACTTCTTCACGCTCAAGCCGCAAGGCGAACATACCTGCGTCGTTTGCATGGGCACCGCCTGTTACATCAAGGGCGCGCCCGAGATCATCGACACGGTGGAAAAGACTTACAACGTCAAAGCCGGCGAGACGACTGCCGACGGCAAACTCTCACTACTTACGGCGCGGTGCATCGGCTCGTGTGGGCTGGCACCTGCGGTCGTGTTTGACGGTGAAATCACCGGCAAACTCGACAAGGGTGAAACCCTCAAGCGCATCAACAAAATCATGGCTACAGCCGGGGTGAAACAATCATGACACCAGAGGAACTATACAAGATCGCCAACATCGAGAAGGAAGGGCAGGCGCAGTACAAGCACACGATCAACGTGTGCGTGGCTGCCGGCTGCATGTCTTCCCGGGCCGACCAGGTGAAAGAAGCGTTGGAGAAATCGGTTGAGCGAAACGGGCTTGATCGAAACTGCAAGGTTCGTGGTGTGGGCTGCATGGGCCTGTGTGCCGCCGGCCCGCTTGTGCACGTCGAACAGAGCAACACGATGTACCAGGGCGTGCAATCCACCGACGCGCCGGAAATCGTGCAAAGCCTTGAAAAAACACCGGTCAAACGGCTGGAACTGCCCATGAGCGTGCCGTTCTTCACCCGGCAGAAAAAGATAGTGCTGGAAAACTGCGGGGTGATCGATCCCGAGCGGATCGAAGAATACATCGCGCGGGACGGCTATCAGGCCCTGCTGGATTGCCTCACGACCATGACCCCCGACGAAGTGGTTCAACAGATGACCCAAAGCGGCCTGCGCGGCCGCGGGGGCGCGGGGTTCCCCACTGGCCTCAAATGGGGCATGGTGGCCAAGGCGCGCAGCGACGTGAAATACGTCATCTGCAACGCCGACGAAGGCGACCCCGGTGCTTTCATGGACCGCTCGGTCCTGGAAAGCGATCCACACCGCGTGCTCGAAGGCATGGCCATTGCCGCTTATGCCGTGGGCGCGACGCAGGGGTATATTTATGTCCGGGCCGAATACCCCCTGGCCGTCAAGCGCCTCAAGACCGCCATCCGTCAGGCTGACCGCATGGCCTTGTTGGGAAGCAGCATCTTCGGCACAACCTTTAACTTTAATGTCGACATCCGCTTAGGTGCCGGCGCGTTCGTCTGCGGTGAAGAGACTGCTTTGATCGCAAGTATTGAGGGCAAGCGGGGCCAGCCCCGTCCGCGGCCCCCGTTCCCGGCCGAATCCGGCCTGTGGGGCAAGCCGACGCTTATCAACAACGTCGAAACATTTGCCAATGTCCCGCCGATTCTCCGCAACGGCGCCGAATGGTTCGCCGGGATCGGCACGGAAAAGAGCAAGGGCACCAAGGTCTTCGCCTTGGCCGGCCGGGTGACCAACACCGGCCTGATCGAAGTCCCCATGGGCATCAGCCTCCGCGAGATCATCTTCGATATCGGCGGAGGCATTCCCGATGGCAAATCCTTCAAGGCCGTGCAAACCGGCGGGCCGAGTGGCGGGTGCATCCCCGAGCAGTTTCTCGACATGCCCGTGGATTACGAGTCGCTGGCGAAGGTCGGATCCATCATGGGTTCGGGCGGGATGATCATCATGGACGAGACCAGTTCCATGGTGGACGTCGCCCGGTTCTTTATGGAATTCTGCAAAAGCGAATCCTGCGGTAAGTGTGTCCCGTGCCGCGTGGGCACCGCCGAGATGCTCGATCTGCTTCAGAAGATCATCGACGGCAAGGGCAGCCAAGCCGATCTGAAGCTTTTGGAAGAACTCTGCGACATGGTGCGCAGCACCAGCCTGTGTGGATTGGGGATGACCGCGCCCAACCCCACACTTTCTACGCTGCGATATTTCAAAGAAGAATACACAAGTCTGCTCATTCCCGATGAAGAGCCGGCGGAGGTGATGAAATGAGTCTGCCTGCAAATGTAGTAACACTAAAGATCAACGGGAAAGACATTTCCGCGCGAACCGACGAAACGATTCTGGAAGTCGCCCGGCAGCACGCCATCGACATTCCAACGCTTTGCTTTTTGGAAGGTCTCACCGGCTGGGGCGCCTGCCGGCTGTGCATCTGCGAGATCAAGGGCACGGCTAAGTTGCTGCCGGCCTGCATGACCAGCGTGGCCGAAGGCATGGAGGTGACCACCGAGTCGCCGCGGCTGCTGAAGTATCGCCGGATGGTCGTGGAAATGCTCTTTGCCGAGCGCAACCACATCTGTTCGGTCTGCGTCAGCAACGGTCACTGTGAACTTCAAGCAATGGCCCAGCGGCTGGGGATCACCCACGTTTCCATTCCCTATCGCTATCCCAAGCTGCCGTTCGATGCTTCGCACGACATGTTCCGGCTCGATCACAACCGTTGCATCCTTTGCACCCGTTGCGTGCGGGCCTGCGAGGAGATCGAAGGCGCGCACACCTGGGACGTCCGCGGGCGTGGTGTGGATAGCAAGGTGATCGTCGATTTGAATCAGCCGTGGGGCGAAAGCACCACCTGTACCACCTGTGGCAAATGTGTCCGGGTCTGTCCCACCGGTGCGCTGACGCGCAAGGGGACGGGCGTGGGCGAGATGTTAAAAGATCAGCAGTTCCTGCCGTACCTGCAACTGATGCGCGACGGCCAAAGTACGAATAATGGGAGTTCACGATGAGTAAAGTGAGAGTTGCAACGGTATGGCTTGATGGATGTTCCGGTTGTCACATGTCCTTTCTGGACATGGACGAAAAGCTGCTGGACATCGCCCCCCTGATTGACGTGGTGTACAGCCCGCTGGTCGATCAGAAGCATTATCCCGACCAGGTGGACGTGGCCATCGTTGAAGGCGCGGTGGCCAGTGACGAGGACGAAGCCAAGATCAAGAAAATCCGCAAGCACACCAAGTTGCTGATGACCCTGGGCGATTGCGCCGTCACCGGCAACGTGCCGTCGATGCGCAACCCGCTGGCCGTCAAGGAACTCTTCGATCGGGCCTTTATCGATACCGCCGACGTACAGCCGCAGGTGCCCACGGCGCATCTGCCCACACTCCTGCCCCACGTCCGCCCGGTGCATGAAGTGGTGAAAGTAGATCTGCATGTACCCGGCTGCCCGCCGCCGGCCTCGGCCATTCACTATGTCGTATCCGAACTGCTGGCCGGACGTACGCCCGATCCCAGCACCATAACCCGTTTCGGAAAATAACTGCCGCGCGCCGGCACTTCGGTCCTGCACGCCAGAGGCTTGCGCGGCCGAATTCGAAAATACCCATTTGGAGACGCTCAATGCCTCGTGAAATTACCATCAACCCCGTCACCCGGATCGAAGGCCACGGGAAGATTACCCTCACCGTGGACGACGCCGGCGCCGTCACCGACGCAATGTTTCATGTCACGCAGTTCCGCGGATTTGAAAAGTTTTGTGAAGGCCGCCCGCTCACGGAGATGCCGGCCATCACCGCGCGCACGTGCGGCATCTGCCCGGTATCGCACCTGACGGCCTCGGCCAAGGCCTGCGATGCTTTACTCGCGGTTAAAATTCCCGAAACCGCAGCCAATTTGCGCCGCTTGATGAACCTGGCTCAGATCATGCAGAGCCATGCGCTGAGCTTCTTTCATCTCTCCAGCCCGGACTTGCTTTTGGGCATGGATTCAGACCCGGCCAAGCGAAACATCTTCGGTGTGGCCGAGGCCCATCCCAAGCTGGCCCGCGAAGGCATCCGCCTGCGCCAGATTGGCCAGCAGATCATTGAAATGCTCGGCGGAAAGAAAATTCACCCGGCCTGGGCCGTCCCCGGCGGAGTGAACGAACCGCTCAGTCTCGAAAAACGCGACCAGATGCTGACCATGCTCCCCGAGGCCCAGGAAATCGCCGAGCGCACGCTCCAGTGGTTTAAACGCACGATCGACAACTTCTCCGAAGAGGCCCAGTCGTTTGCCAATTTCCCCACCCTCTTCATGGGCATCGTTACGCCCGACGGGGGATTGGAGCACTACGACGGCAAGCTGCGCTTTGTCGATGCCCGCGGGGAAATCGTCGCCGACGACATCGCCCCCGAAGACTATCACACCGTCATCGGCGAAGCCGTCGAACCCTACAGCTTCATGAAGTTCCCGTATTTCAAGAAGCTCGGGTATCCCAATGGCATTTATCGCGTCGGCCCGCTGGCTCGACTGAACTTGATCGACCATGTCGGCACGCCCAAGGCCGACCAGGAATGGGCCGAGTTCCGGCAGCTTCAACGCGGGGCCGTTCTCAGTTCATTCCACTATCACTATGCCCGGCTGATTGAAATCCTGTTCTGCGCCGAAAAAATGCAGTTGCTTTTGAAGCTGCCCGGCATCCTCGATCCGTTCGTGCGTGCCCGCGCACGGCCCAATCGCAAGGAAGGCATCGGCGTGTCCGAAGCCCCGCGTGGAACGCTCATTCACCACTACAAGATCGACGACGACGGCCTGATTACCTGGGTGAACCTGGTGATCGCCACCGGGCACAACAATCTGGCCATGAACCGCGGGGTGCTTCAAGTGGCTCAGCGATTCGTCGACGGTAACAGTATCAAGGAAGGCGCGCTGAATCGGGTCGAAGCCGTGATTCGCTGCTACGATCCGTGTTTGTCTTGCGCGACACATGCCCTGGGCAAGATGCCCTTGCGAATCGAGTTGGTCAATCCGAAAGGCGAGGTCCTTGATGTTTTGCAGCGAGACTCATGAAGCATTGATTCTGGTGATCTCATGTGGCAATCCACTTCGCCGGGACGACGGCTTGGGTGGCGAGGTGCTGGCGCGGCTGGCCCGGCGGATTAATCCGCGCGTGGTGCGCCTGCGCGACACCCACCAGCTAACCCCCGAACTGGCCGAGGAAATGAGCCACGCGCGCCTGGTGGTTTTCGTCGATGCGGCGCAAGACCTTGAACCGGGTGAAGTCCGAGTGGCCTGCGTGCGGCCGTTTCCCGGCAGCGCATCATCCATGACCCACCAGCTTTCCCCCGAGGGTTTGCTCGCCGCCTGCACCGAATGGTATACCGCCCGGCCGGACGTGTTCGTCTGTTCGATGGGCGGGGCGCAGTGGGGCGCCGGCCAGAGCCTTTCCATGTCGGCGCAACAGGCCGTGCCCGAACTGCTTCGGCGGATCGAGCAGGTCATCTGCAACTGGCTGGCACGAAAGCTCATCAATGCCGAACCCTGGCAGCGGGAGCCTTCCTATGCATGAGGTCTCCATCGCCGAGTCACTCCTGGACTTGGCGATGCAGAATCTGCCCGCCGGGGCGAGCTTGCGCAGCGTCTGTGTGCAGGCCGGCCCCATGCGCGCGATTGACGACGATTCCATGCAGTGGGCCTGGCAGCAGGTGGTGACCGCCCGGTCGCTGCCCTGCGTCCGGCTGAACCTCCAGCAGCTCCCCTGGAAAATGCACTGCCCCGCGTGCAATAAAACCTGGGAAAGCCCCGAATACGCCGCCGAGTGCCCCTGCGGATGCCCATCAACAGAAGTCATCGGCGGGCACGAACTTCAACTCGTCAGCGCCGAAATTGACGACTAATCGGCTTTTCGCTTTTTTGTTGTCGGGGGCTTGGTCCATCGGGTATGGTGAACTCATGGAACCTGCTCGTCCCATCAAGATTGCTTGTTTCGGCATCAGCGGACGTTGGGGGATGACATGGCTTGCGGTCTTAGGCGTTTTCTGGCTCGTGCCCGGCGCGGCTTTTTGTGCCACCGCCGTCGAAGTGCGGCAGGCTGTCGCCAAGGCCAAGCAATATCTTTATGCCAATCAGTCGGGGGACAGGTGGGAGTGGCCGGCCGATGAAAAGAAGCAGGAGACCGGCCTGACGGCCCTCTGCACTTATGCCCTGCTGGCCTCCGGTGATAACGAGCAGGACGCGCGCGTGCAGGCGGCGGTGAAATTCCTCCAGGCCAACCCTGCGCAGGGGGTGTATGCGCTGGGCCTGCGCTGCCAGGTGTGGCTTTTGCTCAAGCCCACGCCGGCGGTCAAAGCGGCCATGCAAAAAGACGCACGCCTGCTGCTGGAGATGGTGAAGAAAGAAGGCAATGCCCGGGGCATGTATGACTACACCAACTCCAAGGGCAAGGACTATAGCCACAGCCGGAGCCAATATGGCGTGCTGGGGCTTTGGGCCGCCGAGCAAGCGGGCATGGAAGTCCCCACCGGTTATTGGCGACTGGTGGAAAGCGGCTGGCTGAATAACCAGGACCCCAGCGGAGGTTGGAGCTATCAGCATCCCAAAGAAAGCAAGTTGCAAGTCACGCCCGGTATGACCGCCGCCGGGATCGCCACCCTATACATCACCCAGGATTATCTGCACGGCGATGAGGGACTGAATTGCCGTGGAAACCCACGCAACGCCGCGATCGACGCGGGCCTGAAATGGATCGCGGCCAATTTTGCAAAAGTCGCCAGCGGGCAACCTTATGATCGGGACTTCATCTACATAACGCTCTATGCGATGGAGCGCATCGGTGTGGCCAGCGGGCTGAAATACTTCGGTCAGATCGATTGGTATCAAAAAGGCGCTGACTGGCTGGTTAAAACGCAATTGCCGACCGGCGCGTGGCAGAACAAGGGCACTTATGCCTCCGTCACCGCGATGAACAAAGGCGTAGCCGACGTGGCCTTTGCCATGCTGTTCTTATCGCGGGGCGGGGCACCGGTCGTGATGAACAAGCTGGAATACAGCCAAGAGCCCGCCAAGGACAAACAGGCCGAGCCGGGCAACTGGAACCAGCGGCCCCGCGACGTCGCCAACGTCGTCCGCTGGATGAGCCGCCAATACGAGCGCGACCTGAACTGGCAGGTGGTGAATCTTTCCGTCCCGGTCGATCAACTACACGATGCGCCGATCCTTTATGTCGCGGGCAATCAAAATCTCAGTCTGACCGATGCCGACGAAGCCAAGCTCAAGCAATTCGTTCAAGACGGCGGGATGATCCTGGGCAACGCCGACTGCGCCAGCGCCGGTTTTTCACTGTCTTTCCGCAAGCTGGCCACCAAGCTCTTTCCCGATTACGAATTCCGTGAACTGCCCGTCGATCATGTGCTCTACACCGACGGCCAATACCCGCGATCGAAATGGCGGTCCAAGCCGAGCGTGCTGAGCCTCAGCAACGGCGTCCGTGAACTAATAATGCTCATCCCCCAGGCCGATCCGGCGCGGGCATGGCAGGGTCGTAATGACAAGGGAAAGGAAGAACTCTATCAGTTGATGAGCAACATTTTCCTTTATGTCGCCGACGCCGCCAATCTGCGCGACAAGGGAGACAGTCACGTCGTTCGTACCGATCCAAAGATAACCACAACCGCTTCGATGAAAGTCGCCCGGCTGCAATACGCGGGCAACTGGAACCCCGAACCGGCCGGCTGGGCGCGCCTGTCGGCCGTCATGCACAATTCCCGCAAGGTCGACTTGGCCGTTGAGGACATCAAGCTCGGTGCAGGAAAGCTCGACACGCATTTTGCCGTTGCCCACCTGACCGGCACAACCGGCTGGAAATTATCCGACGCCGAGAAGAATGAACTCAAGGCCTATTGCGCCGCGGGGGGATTGCTCTTCATTGATGCCGCCGGCGGAGCGACGGAATTTTCCGCGGACATCGAACCCAATCTCTCGGCCGTCTGGCCCGATGCCGGCAAGGCCGAAATTTTGTCCCCCGAACACCCGCTCTTCTCAATCACCGAGCCTGCGGTGATCGAATACCGGTCCTTTGTTCGCCGCAGCCTGGGCAACATCCGCACCCCACGGCTGCGCGCCCTCAAACAAGGCGATAAGATCGTCGCGATCGTCAGCACGGAAGATATTTCTGGCGGACTGGTGGGGCAACACGTCGAAGGCGTGCTGGGATACTCGCCCGCATCGGCCACCTCACTGGCGATGCACGTGCTGCAATTTGCCTCGTCCCGCCAGAGCGGGGCACCGGCATCAAAGCCGGCCCCTGACGTCAAAGCAAAGAAGTAACACGCACACCGGTTTTAGTCGTATGAACATCGGCCCGATCAAGCTCGTTCTCCCTTTCTGTCAGGCCGGTCTGGCTGGGTATAGCGATCGGGCCATGCGCCTGGTAGCCCGCCGCCGCGGCTGCCCTTATGCCGTCACCGAAGCCCTGCTCGATACAATTATGCTCAGTGGCGGGCAGGGTTTGAAGAAATCCATCGACATCAATGACGAAGATCACCCGGTTGCCGGGCAGATCATCGGTGCCGATCCTGACACCATGGCCCGCGCGGCCCGCATCCTGCACGACAATCGCTACGACGTGATTGATCTGAACTTCGCCTGTCCGGTGAAGAAAATTAAGAGCAAAGGGCGTGGCGGGAATCTGCTGCTGGACGTGGAGCGCGGGCTGGCGGTGCTGCGCGAAGTCCGCCGGGCGCTCCCTTCTGGCGCCGTGTTGACGGCAAGCCTGCGACGCGGATACGACGATTCGGCCCAATCAGTCGATCGGTTCTTTCGGCTGGCGGACGAAGCCTGGTCGCTCGGGTTCAGTGCCGTCCGCGTGCATGGCCGAAGTGTCGAGCAGAAATATCAGGGACGGGCCAATTGGGATTTTCTGCGTCGCCTTAAAGAGCAATATCCGGGCCGGACGATCATCGGCAGCGGGGACGTGTTTTCGGCCGGTGACGCCGTGCGCATGCTCAGCGAGACGAAAGTGGATATCGTCTGGATCGCCCGCGGGGCCATCGGCAACCCCTGGATTTTTCAGCAGGCGGCCCAATTGCTCACGTCACCAAATCAGGAGTTGATCGCCCCGAGTATTGCCCAGCAGCGGGACGCGCTTCACGAACATTTTGCCCTGGCCATGCAGATTCATGGCGAGGCCATGACCGGCCGGCGGATGCGAAAAATGGGCATCAAATACGCCCGGTTTCATCCCGAGGCTACGCAAGTGAAGGCAAATTTCATCGACGTGCATAGTCTGCGCGATTGGCAGAGGGTTTTGGATCGGTGGTACAATCAGGACGCGCCCGGCGTGTGGCCGGCCCCGGACGCTGCCGACGAAGTAAACGAGCCAACCACCTGCGAAGGAGCCGCCGATGCCGCCTGACCCGATCGACTGGCGCGAGCTGAACATCCTGCGGCACGAAATCCTGGCGCAGCGAGAGCGTGGGCGCGCAAGCGTCGAATTCAGCGACCGATTTCCCAACGAGCTGGTGGTCGATCACGTCAACCAGATTGCCGACACGATGGCGGCCGTGTGCCAGGTCCGCGGACTTGGCTTGCACTGGTCGCGATTACCGGCCGAGCAGGCCGCCGAAGTGCTGACCATGTGCCTGCACGAGGACTTGATCTATCACAACGCCTGCATGTCGCGCGCCCGAGCCGGTGCACTGGCCGTGCGGGTGATGGGCTTATTTGATTCCGAGACGATTTATCTCAGCAATTTCCGGCCAGAAATCGATCGGCACCACGCCGAGCAGTGGCCCAGCCTGACCGACGCCGACCGCGACGGCGGGTTGATCCTGGTCTCGCGGTCGCTCGTCGGGGCGGTGTGGGTGGAAGACCACGAATAGCCGCGTGCGCACGGGCCAAGCGACATGCACTCCAAACATCCACCCCGCAACCGCCTGGCCAAAGTGCTGCCCGAAGAGTGGCGGAAATATCTCGTCGCGCAGGGCGCACCCAGGCGCAAATACACGGCAGTCTGCCGAATCACCCTGACCGGCGGCCGCACGGTGGACGATTTAATCGTCGAAGAAGGATGGATCATCGCCTTAAATCGGCAAGGCCTTTCGGGCCAGTTCGAGCAGCGAATCGATTTTGATCCGCGAACGATTCTGGAATTGGAAGTGAAGCAGATCGTCTGATACAGTCTCCCCCCGCGCGTGATTTGCAAGCCGGATTTTACAGGCATTATTGAGGCAGGGAACATGGGTTTTTCATCAGGGTCAGTATCATTCCGGCGATTTTGGGTTGTCGGGCAGGGTGCCAAGCAGCCCGACGAATCGCTGTTGGGAAAATTGTCAGACGGCGCGCTGCGCGTGGGGGACATTGGCGTGCCCGAACCGGTGGAGTATGGCTGGAGTGGCGGGCGGCATGTACTGGATAGCGAATTCAGCTTTGAACACAACGTCTTCAATGATTGCGTCGCCTTTGCGCTTCGCATCGACACCAATAAGATTCCCGGCGATCTGAAAAAAGCCTATACCATCATGGAGGAAGAAGCCGTCGCTGCGGGAAATCCTTCTGGGTTTATTAGCAAGCAGCAGAAGCGTGACACCCGCGATGCCGTGCGGCGAAAGATCGACGACGAGCTGCGCAGCGGGCGCTTTCGCAAGAGCAAGCTGATCCCGATTCTCTGGGACGTTCCGGCACAGATTATTTACAGCCCATGCCCGCCCGGGCAATTCGACAAACTGGCAGAAATCTTCTCCCGCACCTTCGGCCTTGATTTGCAGCCCGTCTCATCAGGCTCCCTGGCGATGCGCCTGCTCGACCCGCGCGGGCGCCGGCGCGATTATGAAGACGCGCGGGCCACGCGGTTTGTCACCGGCCCCGAAGGCGAAGGCCAGTTGCCCGATTATCCCTGGGTCGCCAAGGGACCGGAACCCAAAGATTTCCTCGGCAATGAGTTCCTCACCTGGCTTTGGCACGAAGCCGAAAAGGCCGACGGCGTGATCGCGGCCGAAGCCGGCGGTGCGACCGTCTTTTTCGACAAGTCACTCGATCTCGATTGCGCCTATGGCAGCACTGGCCGCGATTCGCTGCGGGCCGACGGCGCGACCAAAATGCCCGAAGCCCGTGCGGCCCTGCGCGTCGGCAAAGTGCCCCGCAAAGCCGCTGTGCTGTACCACAGCAACGGGCAGGATTTCTCCTTCAGCCTCGGTGCAGAATCCCTTTCCCTGATGACGCTCAAGTTGCCCGAAATCGAAGACGCCGACTCCCCGCGGGTGCTTTTTGAAGAGCGCATCACGCTCATCCGAGATTTGTGCAAATCCCTCGACACGCTCTTCGATGCCTTCTTAAAAGTGCGCACTGGTTCGGGTTGGGAAGCGCAAACCAATGCCATTCGCCGGTGGATCATGCAATCGTCCAAGGCCCAGGCCGCGGCGTGATCCCGACGCTCTACGGCATCGGCCGATCAAGTCCCGGCACTGGGCACGGGAAAGAAGTGATACAGCAGGAAATAAATGAGCACGCCGGTCACACTGACATAAAGCCAGATGAGCAGGGTGAGCGGGGCGATCCTGCGATGCTTCAGCCAGTCGCGCTGATAGGCCCGCCAGAGTGTCAGGCCGATGAGCGGCAGCATCCCAACTGCCAGCAGAACATGCGGCAGCAGGATGCCAAACAAATACAGGTTTTTCCCCAGCCCTGGTCGCAGGCCGATGCTTCGCTCGCCAAACATTGCTTTGTGGATCAGGTAGCAAATCAGAAAAGCCGTCGATGTGGCGACCGCCGACAGCATAGCTGTGGCGTGGAAGCGGTATTTCTTCCGCTTCACCAGTACCAGCCCGGTCAGCAGCAGCACGGTGCTGATGGCATTAAGGGTGGCGTTGATCGCGGGCAGCGTTTCGGCGGTCACCGGGTGGTTCCCGTTTCCAGCAGGCCTACTGCCGCGCGGCGCATTTTCTGCATGTCCACGTCGTCTGTGCTGTCGAAGCGGCCCAGGCACTTGCCCTGCGTATCAAACAGCAGAAACTTCTCGTTATGAAATATCGGCTCTTTGCCGGCATCGGTGTTGACCGCCGTCAGAAGCCCGCGGGCCACCGTCTCGATCTGCTGGCGCGTGCCCGTCAAAAAATGCCATCGCGAAGGATCGGCCCCCAGTTCCTTTGCCTTGGCTTTTAAAACTGCCGGCGTGTCGTTTTCCGGGTCCACCGTCAGGCTCAGCAGTTGCACCCGCTCGTCCGGCATCGCGGATTGCAATTGCTTCATTTTGCTCATCAGCATCGGACACGGCCCGGTGCAATGGGTGAAAATGAACTGTGCGATCCACACGCGGCCTTTAAGTTGCTCGGTTCCAAAAGCCGCGCCGTCCTGATCGGTCAGCGAAAATGCCGGCGCGCTAAACAAACCATTCGATGGTTGCGACGAAGCCGCCGGCCCGGGCGTTTCCAAGTCCTCGGTCTTGCCCTGCCGGCTGACAACGATGCTCACCATCATCACCACCAGCAGCGCCCACAGCGCCGTCATCAACATGCCCTGTTGTTTGCTCATCTTGGAGTGGATTATTGCAGATCGGCATCGATTCGGCCACGGCCGATCCAGCCGGCCAGTAGAAACATTCCTGCGGCAAACAGGCCGCTTATGGCAAAGATGGTGCCCCAGCCGGGCAGTTTCGCGGTCAGGAGTGGATCGCCGAAATACATCGCCCGCCGGATGCCCGCCAGGCCATAGGACAGTGGGTTGAGGGCCATGATCTTGCCCAATCCGCCGATCGCGCCGCCCGGGGGAAACAAGGCGCCGGATAAAAACCACAGCGGGAGCAGGAACAAATTCATAATGGCATGAAAGCCCTGTGTCGAACTCATTCGCCAGGCGATGCAGAAGCCCAAAGCCGTCAGCGCGAAGGCCACCAGCAGCATCACGCCCAATGTCAGCAGTAGCCCCGCCGGCGAGAAATGGATGCCGATCGTCGGGGCCAGTGCCAGAAATAGTGCCCCTTGTCCGAAGGCCAGGATCGTTCCCCCCAGCACCTTGCCCAGCACGATCGCGCTCGAGGGCACGGGCGCCACCAGCACCGACTGCAAAAAGCCCTCGCGGCGGTCTTCGATGATCGAAATCGTCGAAAAAATCGCCGTGAACAGCAGGATCATCAGCACAGTGCCGGGAAAAAAGTATTCCATGTACCCGCCGGTGTGGGTCATGCCTTCGCCGGCGAAACTCCGGCCCATCCCGGCACCGATCAACAGCCAGAACATCACCGGCGTGGCCAGCGCGCCCACGATCCGGTTTCGCTGGCGCAAAAACCGCACGAGTTCCCGCTTGGTCAGTGACATTGCCGCTAGCATCATCGTTCACATCCTTCTGGCGGAGGCCATCTCACTTTTGTGGAGCCTGCGTTGCCGGCACGGCATCGGCCGCAAAGCTCAATATCACCGGATAATGGTCGCTCGATGCCGGGGCCAGGCCTTCGGTATAAATGTCGACGCTGGCAATCTGATTCTTCATCGTCGGCGAAACGATGATCTGGTCGATCAGGCTGCGATGGAAGCTCTGCCAATATCCGCCGAATGAAATCTGCCCAGCGTCGATGAGCCGTTTGGTCGTGAGGATGTATTGATCCTCCGCAGGGCCGACGAGATTAACGATGGTGTCCCCGCCGTTGTCTTTCTCAAATTCCTTGTCCACTCCCAGTTCGTCGTTCATATCGCCGACGAGTACCACGTCCTCCGGCCCCTGGTGCGACAATTCCTTCATAATCTCATGCGTTCGCACGGCCTCTCGATTCCGCCAGGCCGTGTCTGGCCCGGTGTTGCGCGATTTGCTCTTTTGATGCGTCACGCCCATCCAGAATCTATACCCTGATGGTGATGCGATCAGCACAAAGCTCGGCCCGCGGGCAAAGAGTTTTTCGCCGCGTTCATTGCCCACGGGGTCTTTCTCCAGGTAGTACTGGTCCTTCTTTTGAATAACCTTAAAGCCCGGCTTGATGAGCATGCCCAGGTTCTGCTCGCGGTCGGTGTTGGTGGGAAACACAATGACCGTCTCATAGGAGCCCTTCAGCCAACGCTTGTTGAAGTATTCCAGGTTTTCCTGATCGCAGCACTCCTCGATGGCCACGACGTCCGCATTCACTTTATCGCTGAGAATCACCTGCGCGGTTTCCCAATTGTCCTTGTCGTTGTGTTTTTTCAACTCGTCGAGAATTTCCTTATTCTCCGGGTTCCTGGCGAACGCTTTATCTTTGGTCCGAAGCGAGTGGGCACTGAAGTGCCCTTGAAAGTTCTCAACGTTGTATGTAGCCACGCGGATCGTCTCGGCAAACCCCGGGCCGGCGATCAGAGTGACAAGGCAGAGAAGAAAAAAACGATGAAGCCGCATAACACTCCCATGATCGAAACGGGCTGCGAAACCATCGTAGGGGCAGAATGCCAAGGTTGCGTTCAGATTGCAGACCCCGGCTCGGGGGGCGGCAAGGCCAAAAACCCGCCCGACACCGGCGACAGCAGCACGTTGCGGAGAGAGTGGCCGTTGCAAATGCCCCGGATTGCTCTCCAGTTACCTTACTCGGGCTTCTTGACGACGCCGACAACCGCGATGCCAAAGCTCTGCTCGCCTTGATTGCCCGGGACGTTGCGGGGCAGAAAAGCCTGGTGGCTCTTCGGATCGACTACGATGGTCCGCGCGCCCTTGATCGTCTTGACCGTGCCCACCGTTTGCCAATTGCCCGCGATGATACCATTTCGTAGGGCGGGCACCGCCCACCGCGACGCCCGTGTCCGCCATCGTTGGGCGGCGCCCACCCTCCAAAACTTAGCTTGAGGGCGTTGCGACGATGGTCGGGTTCCCCATTGGTGCGCGAATTGTTACACAAAAGCGCACCAAGTTTAGACCACTTCCGAAAAAAATAAAATTTTTTATAAGCCTCGTATCGCAAGAGGGTTAAGTTCATTTTGCAGCACTCCAAGTTGCGCGAAAAGGCGCCAATTTGCGCAACTCCTGCCCTCAGTATAGAGAAGTATGACTATGACGAACAAACAATTGATTGTCTTGATGGCCTCGTTAGCCCCGGGCGCTTGCGCGGCGGGTTTATTGCTTAGTGTTGGGTCCGGGCCGGGGCAATCGCCCGGCGGAGCCGGATTTACAGATCTCCGTTTGGCCTTGTGCCTTTACCCCACGAGGTTTACTTCTTTCATGGCATCGGACGATCACAAGAAACGGGACCCTCCCCGGCACCCGCCGCACCGGCAAAGCGCCTCCTCCGGATACCACGGGGACCCCAAAGGGACCTCTTCGGGACCCCCATTGGACCCCCTTTTTGCAGAAGAATCGGCGCAAAATATGCCAAAACGCCCAGTTTTTTACGAAATCCAGTCCGCGTCACCACAGTTGTCATCAAAAGCGTGTCCCGTGGATTGGGAGATTGGAGGGGGGCTTGACGGGTTATGAGGGGTGGGTGGAACGACGCGGCGGTTTTGCTTACACTGCCGGCTCAAATTTTTGGAGAGATAAAATTATGTCAGCGACTCGTGAACAGATTTGTGCATCGGCCAGTAAAAAGCTTTTGTCGGCGGCGGCGGGTTTGGCGCAGCAGAAGGCGACGGTGGGGCTTGACGGCTTCGTCGATGAGATCATCGGCGTGGTGGACAAGCGCCAGGACGCGGCCCATTACACTTTGATGAAGACGATCGACGTGCTGGCCAAAAAGATCGGCGCGGCGGCGGGGCAGTCGAGCAATTATGAAATGCTGGTGAAGCAGACGAAGCTGGGCGGGAATGGTCCGATCATGGCCAATGCGTTGGCGTCGGCGGGCATGGGTATTTCGTATATCGGAAGTCTGGGCTATCCGACGATCCATCCGGTATTTAAGGAACTGACGGACCGGGCGGACGTACACAGCATTGCCGATGCCGGGCACACCGATGCGCTGGAATTTGAAGACGGCAAGCTGATGCTGGGGAAATACCAATCGCTGAATGACGTGAACTGGCAGAACCTCGTGGATCGGGTGGGATTGCCGGCGCTGACGAAGATGCTGGCCGAGAGCAAGCTGATCGCCATGACCAACTGGACGATGCTGCCATTTATGAGCGACATCTGGGCGCATCTGCTGAGCGATGTTTTCCCTGCATTGCCCAAAGGCGAGCGAAAGTTTTTTGTCGATCTGGCTG
>JBBQSU010000002.1:0-72891 GCA_038234815.1 Tepidisphaerales bacterium
GCCTTGGTGGTGGTGCCAAAGGGCTGGCCCGTCTTCTCGTTGATCGGACCGCCGATGGCGTACTCGCTCAGGAATGTTTGGCGACCTTCGAGGATCAGCGTGTGAGCCGCGCGGCCAATCAGGTAGGCGGGCCGGTCTTCATCTTTCGTCAGGCCGGTCTGCTTCCAGTGGTAGTGCAGCGGGCAGCGGCGGAAGTCGGCCAGGCGATGGCTGCTGAGGTTGTCCTTGGCGGCGGCGTGGTAGGCGGCCGCTGGTTCGGACACAAATAGTTTTATGAGTTGAGTAGCGTTCATCGTTTCTCCGTCAGTCGCGGTCCCCCGGCGGCGGACCCGCCGTTTCGTTCATTCACCTGAACCACGCTCCGAGTAGCAGCCCCAGGCCGAAGTAGAAGAGGGCAATCAACATCAGACCCATGCAGGCGCCCTCGTTGTCTCGTGGCGTCTCGTCGAAGTCCGCGGGGGTGAGGTTGCGGACGTAATCACCTTGGCCGAGGCGGACCAGGGGGTCGTTCTTGTCGGGTTTCTTGTTCATGGCTTTCTCGTGTGAATGCTCAAATACCGGCGGCCGCCAGGGCTTGGCGGGCATCGTCGATTTGCTCCATGCGTTTCTGTTGCGTGGGGAGGACGTAGCGCCGGCCGGTTGTCTCAAGATCGCGCTGCTCGAAATGAGCGGCGTCGGCGACGGCCAGTGCCTTCCCGAATTCAGTCAGCCAGGGCTGAGCGGTGAAAATCTTGCCACCGATCCGCACGTGTTGCAGACGCACGCGCTGGCCGCTGCGGGCCAGCACGCCCTTGCGACACCACCGCCAAAGGCAACTCGAGTGCGGGCGGTGCGGCAGGCGCGCTGCCGCCTGCGTCAGTGTGAGAAGCTCATCCTGGGGTACGGTCTGTGCGTCGAACATCGTTCACATCTCCTTGCCGCTGATGGTTTGCTTTGCAGATCAGCGATGCGGGGGATGTAAACGAGGCGGCGGATGTGTAACTGGAATTCCGTCGGAGGCCTGACCTACGGCGATTGCAACTACAGCAGAATCAACGTCTTATCGCATTCTTCGGGCCAGAAGTATTTCTGGAGATTCTTCAAATCTGTAACTGTGTAACTCAGTTACATGATTTTCCGGCCATCGCCGGGGGCAAAATAAAGAAGCCCGATCCGCTTTACGGCGCAGACCGGACTGGGAGTTTCTCTTGACGCATCCCCTCGTTTACCCAATCCGCAGCATGACGTCGACGGCCTTTTGCATATCACGCTCGGCGTAGACGGCCTCGGTGACGAGCGCACTGCTATGGCCCAGTGCGATCTGTGCCGCTTCTAGGCCGAACTGGCGGCGGATGTTCGTCGCTGCAGAATGCCGCAACTGGTAAGGATGCCAATGGTGCGCTTTGCGCCATCCGGTCACCTGTGTCCACCGTTGCTCGCCCAGACGTTTTCGCCACTCTTGCTGCGTTTCCTTTCGCATCAGTCGCTTGGAATCGGTCACGCGGCATCGCGCCAGCTCGCTCGGGAGCGGGAAAGCTTTTTCGCAGGCGAAGAGAATCGCCTTGGAGTAACTGGCGGTCGTATAGTGAGTGCCCGGCCCCTTTCGCGGCGCAGCCTGGCGATTGCTGCCGGGCTTGTTGCCGCAGGATAAGGGCGTGGTTCGTTTGGCGTGCATGACAGCGTGACGCTCGGCCTCGGCCTCGGCGGGACTGAACAGCGGTGCGTTGGTCGCACGGTCGCCAAGGAATGGCTGGAGAACTTCCTGTGCCTTGGGGCCGATGTAGATCGTTCGGGTACGCCCGCGATGGGCGGTCTTATGCTCATCCGGCGAGTAGGTCCAAACGCCGGAGGCGTCGGTGCCGTGCAGATCAGTGGGTCGAAGCCGAAACAGTTCGCACGGCCGGGCGCCGGTCAGGCGCTGAAGCTCGATCAGCGCCCAGACTTGCCGGCTCACATACGACTGGATCGCATCGACCAGCGAATCGGCGACCGGCTTGATGGGCTCCGTCTCACGCGCGGCACAGCGGCCGCGCCGAAGCGGTTCGATGGTGCGAAGCTGCTGGTAAATGGTCACCGGCAGCAATTCCCGGCCTGCTGCCCACTTGAAGATTCGAACGATTCGCTGCACCTGCACGTTGACGTATTTACGCGACCACGGCCGGCGCGGCGATTTGGCGTGCGGATCGCCGTGGATCATCGCCTCGCGTACTTGGCGGAGCTTGTTGGGGCCGAAGGTGCTGGCCGGTGTGGACCCGCACAGACGCATCAGCACTCGGAGCATCAGTTTGAGATTGCTCGCATCCTGCTGGCCGAACTGCCCGACCGCCCAGTCCCAGTATTGGCGGGATAGCTCGACGATGGTCAGGCCTTGCGGCGTCGCCGACTCCACCTGCGGCGGCTCGATCAGGCGGCGACCGTTGGCTTCCCAATCCGCGATCACACGGTGGTAAAGCTCGCGGCTTTGAGGGGTGTTGTACGGTCCGAGCCAGTAGTCGCGAGCCCGCCTGCTGACGGCGTCGCGGAGGGTGACGATGGCCTGATCGTAGCCTTTGCGCTGGCGATAAGCGGGAATAATACGTGGCATAATGCGGCTCCTTTGCAACTCTTGCGCGGTGTAACACCGCGCAAAAAAGCGTCGAAAGCCGCACCGCCGACCACCGGCGGGTGTCCGTAAACCACGGACTCGGCGGAAGTTATCAGAAATGCACTCGACAGGAGTCGAACCTGTAACCCTCGGTTCCGAAGACCGATGCTCTATCCAATTGAGCTACGAGTGCCCATTTTGTCGCGGAGCGACTTGGGGAGGTGAGTGTAGCACTGCTGGGCTGTTGTGCCAACACGGGTCGGCGTGGGCTTCATCGCGCGGTTGGGTTTGGGTCGGTCGCATTCGCGGGAACGTGGGGGGGAGGCTATATTCGGGTTTCCACGATGGCGCGACCGCGAAACAATTTTGTTGACCTGCTGCAGTACCTCGGCATCCGCACGGCGGCGATGATTTTTCACAGTTTTCCGGTGGAAACCAACCTTAGAACCGCGCGCTGGCTTGGGGCGATGTGGTTTCGCTTCTTGCCCACGCACCGCCAGCGCACGCTGATTAATATCCAGCGTGCTTACCCCGAATGGTCCGATGGGCAACATCGCGCGCTGGCCCGGGAGAGCATGCAGAACCTATGTGTCTTCGGCATGGAGATGCTTTTTACAACGCGGCTGATTCGGCTGGACACCTGGGCGAAACACTGCGAACTGCAAAACTTCCGCGAAGCGCTGCAACTGATGATGGAACCGAATCGGCCTGCCATCATGGTGACAGGCCATTACGGCAACTGGGAAGTGCTGGGATATGCGATGGCGACGCTGGGTTTTGAGACCGCCAGCGTGTTTCGCCCGCTCGATAATCCGTATCTAAACCAGTGGGTTCTGGGGGTGCGCGAGAAACAAGGCCAGCGGATGCTGGTGAAGAAGGGCGCGACTTCTGAAGCGACGGACATTCTGGAAGCGGGCGGATCGGTGGGATTCATTGCCGATCAGAACGCCGGGCCAAAGGGATTGTTCGTCGATTTCTTTGGACGCAAGGCCAGCACGCACAAGTCGATTTCCTTGTTGGCTATTCGATACAACACGCCGATTGTCGTGGGCTATTCCCGGCGGGCCAGCGACGGACGATTCCACTTCACCATGATCGTGCAGGAGATCATCTGGCCGGAATCCTGGGCCGATCAGGCCGATCCGATGATGTACATCACTCAGCGGTTTACACGGGCGATCGAGGATTTCGTGAGAGAAGTTCCGGGTCAATATCTATGGACGCATCGGCGGTGGAAGACACGGCCGAAGGGGGAAGTGAACTGAAGCCGGTTTGGGTTAGCCTCAGCAGGGGTAATCGGCGGCTCGTGGCCATGGCCCGGCAGCATCCTTTGAAAAATTTGAACTGCTGGTACTGTATCTCGATCAATCAGGACCATTTGAAGCGAGTCAATTACGGAGATATTTGTGTCGGAAAAAATTAAATTGGCGATTGTGGGTTGTGGCGGAATGTCGCACGCGCACGGAGGGTGGCTCAATGACATCCCCGAGGCCGAAGTAGTGGGGCTCTGTGACATTAATCGTGAAAACATGGAGAAGCTGTGGAAGGCGAAGTTCGGTGCGCGCGAGGAGATCCGCCGGTATGATTCGATGGAGAAGTTGCTGAAAAATCCTCCGAAGGGGCTTAAGGGCATCATTATCGTCACGCCGCACACGCTGCACTATCCGCAGGCGATGGCCGCGTTGGATGCGGGCTACAACGTGCTGGTGGAGAAGCCGATGGTGACGGAGTCGGCCCATGCGCGGAAGCTGGCCGAGAAGGTGAAGAAGACGGGCCTGCTACTTCAGGTAAGTTTTCAGGCTAGTTATTCTTGTGAATTTGCATATATCCGGGAGGCGATCCGGTCCGGCCGGATCGGCGAGTTGCAAACGGTGACGAGCTGGAGCCACCAGGGATGGAAGCATTACGGGCCGAAGTATTCCTGGCGGTTTGATCCAAAGATGTCCGGCGGGGGGCAGATGTATGACACGGGCGCACACCTGTTTAATGCGATCGGATGGTGCATGGATCGGCCGGTGGAAGAGGTGTTCTGCTGGTTGGACAAGCAGGATATGAAGGTGGACATCAACGCGGTGATGACGATCAAGTGGGCCGGTGGAGTGATGGGAACCGCGGTGATCAGCGGAAACAGTCCCGGCTGGGACGAAGGGATTATTATCGCGGGGAACAAAGGGCGATTGCACACCGGCATTCATGGCGGGCGACTCGATCATTTTGAAGGTGCCAACAAGATTAAGTACCCGACGGTCAATTTCCCCCATAGCACCCCGGATCGGAATTTCGTGAACTGCCTGTTAGGCCGCGCCGAGCCAATGTGCCCAGTGCGCTATGGCATATTGCATTCGTGGATGATGGATGCGCTGTATAAGAGCGCAAAAACCGGCAAGCCCGTAAAGTTGAGCAAACCCCCGCTTCCGGCTGAACCGAAAGCCGTTCGCAAAGCCAATGCGACCTTGCAAGCAATCATCGCGATGGAGAATCACGTTAATCCGTGCTGATCAACGGGCACCCCCAAGGCAAAGCGGACAACATGCCGGCGCTTCGCGATGGCCACGATCCGATGGCCGCCACGTGATCGCAGGCTGTCCGGTGATCCCGATCACAGGCTCATGCCGCCATCGACAAACACATTAGCGCCGGTGATGTATCGCCCGGCGTCTGAACACAAAAGCAAAGCGGCACCGGCACAGTCTTCTGGCTCGCCGAGATGGCCTGCGGGGATATTGGCCAGCACTTTGGCGCGATACTCCTCATCCACCAGACGAACTTTGGATCGATCCGTATTGATAACTCCGGGCGCGAGATTGTTAACCGTCACCCCCTGGCTTGCGAACTGCTTGGCGAGATTGCGCACCATCAGCGATTGCGCGGCTTTGAGCGCCGAATACACCACCATCTGCGGGTGCGGCTTGGCTTCCTGCACGCTGCCGATCGTTAATATCCGTCCCCACTTGCGTTCCAGCATTGCCGGGGCAGCCAGTTGGATCAGCTCAAAGGCGCTTTGCCAGTTGATGCGAACCTGCCGGGTAAAATGCTCCGCGGATATGTTAGACCAAGGCTCGGCGATCTGCACCGCGACATTGGAAACGAGGATGTCCAGCCCGCCCAGCCGCGCCAAGGTGGCATCGAAGATGGTTGTGGCCGCGCCGTCGGCCGACAGATCGGCCATGACCACAGCGGACCGGCGGTTAAGCGCGCGGACCTGATCGGCGACTGCTTCAGCCGCAGTGCGGTCGTTGGTGGCATGAACGGCCACGTCCGCGCCGGCCTCGGCCAGCGCCAGCGCAATCGCCGCGCCGATGCCCCGCGAGGACCCCGTGACCAGCGCCCGCCGGTGCGTTAGTTTGAATGCATCCAATATCGACATAGTGCCGACTCCGGGCAATTTCATAACGCCGGAATGGATGTCATGCAAATCTCGCTGATATCAAAAGTACGTCGCTTTGCCAAGAACTTATAGAACCGTCCGGACTACTGGCCCGTCGCGGTGGGCTCAGGCGTGTTCCTTCAGCCAGGCCAGCACTTCCTGATCGTGTCCCTCGGACTTCACGTTTTCAAAAACATGGGCCACCTTGCCGTCTTTCAGAATAAATGTCGTGCGACTGGCACCCATGGACTTTTTGCCATTCATGCTCTTTTCCCCCCACACGCCGAAGCGGTCGCAGAGGGCATGGTCCTCGTCCGCCAATAGCGAAAACTTCAGATTGAACTTGCTGGCGAAAGCCCCCACTGCCTTAATGGGATCCGGGCTGACGCCATAAACCGGCACGCTCAACTTTTTATACCGCGCAATGGCGTCGCTGAATCCGCAGGCTTCCGTAGTACAGCCGGGCGTATCGGCACGCGGATAAAAATACAGAACCGCAGCGCCCTTCTTCAGCATTGCGCTATCGACCGTCTGGCCATCGCTGGCCGGAAGCTTGAACTCCGGTATTTCGCTGCCAACGGTCATTTTGGTTTCGCCCATTGTGATTTCCTTTCAACTTTCAGTCTGTTTTCGGTCTTCTATGAACACGACGATTCTACGCCCGATAAATCATTGTTGAACAGCTGACCCGAAAGTTTATAAGTACTTGGGATTACGAAGTGAGCGTGTAGAAGTACGACGGCCGTATCGTTGGCGCGGGATTTACCCAAACGGTTCTGGCGAGGGGCGCACTGACGGGCGGGGCGTGAACTAGCTATTCCTATCCCCACGGTTCCAACCGGGCCATCGCATATCGGCAGAAGACCCGGCGGGGGACCTCATCCACCACGATGTCCGGCGAATGTCCCTTGCAATATCAGGCTGGACGAAAAGAACCGTTCTATCCGATACCAAAGGAAGCGTACCGACATCGGTTCGGCCTTTATCGGAAGGAGGCCGACGCCTTGGACGACCGGGCTGTTTTTGCCGGACGGCCGGCCGACGATCAGTATTACGACATGGATCGAGTGGTCGCCAGGGCCTTGACCGTGTTCGAGCAGGAGGTCATCCGTGAAAGCTCAAGTTTGCGCAGTCGTGGTGACGCACAACCGAAGTCGGCTGTTGCGTGAGTGCCTCCTGGCCTTGCTCGGTCAAACCCGCGAGGTTGAATCCATTCTCGTAGTTGATAACGCCAGCAGCGATGACACCGTCAACCTGCTTGCCAGCGAATTCCCCGGAATCGAGGTCCTCAGCCTTCCCCGAAATATAGGCAGCGCCGGTGGATTTACCGCAGGCATCCAGCGGGCCTGCGAGAATAAGTTTGAGTGGATTTGGACACTCGACGACGACACGCTGGCCCAGCCCGACGCCCTCCAAGCCCTCTTTGACGCCCGCCAGCGCTTCGCTCCCGAAAACCGGCCCAATCTGCTGGCCAGCAAGGTGCTGTGGAAAGACGGCTCCCTGCATCCGATGAATCTGCAAAAGCCCAAGCTTTATGACGCCGAGGCCCAGTTCGTCGCCGTCGAGGCCGGCACGCTCTCCATCCGTTTTACCTCGTTCGTCTCCATGCTCATGCACCGCTCGTGCGTCTTTCGCTTCGGCCTGCCCATCGCCGACTATTTTCTCTGGAATGATGACGTGGAGTATTCGGCGTCCATCCTGCGCGGGCAACTTGGCGTAGTCGTGCCCAGCAGCGTGGTCACCCATGCCACCGACAAGAAATACGCCCCGGCACGATCCGTCGGCGGAAAATATTACTTTGAAGTCCGCAACAAGATCTGGCTGCTCAAACGCAGCGATGCCTTTAACGTGATGGAAAAGCGGGTGATTGCGCGCTCGCTGGTCCGCCGAACGTGGCTGCATCTGGTGAATAGCGATTTCAGCCGGTCGAGCATGTGGGCCGTGCTGCGCGGCCTTTACGACGGCTTCATCAACCGTCCGCGCACCAACGATAAAATTCTGCCCAGAATGATGCCCACCGCCACGCTTTCGGCTGCGGACCAGCCGACCCTCTCTATCGCCAACGCGTTCGTGTATCCGAAAGAAAAGCCTGACCGACATGTAGAAGCGGCTTAGCCCAGCGCGTTCGGATGGACAAGGACGATCAGTCCGCGTCGGCCGCGCGCACCGCTTTTACGAACGCGCGCATCCGCTCGGGGCTTTTTTTACCCCATTCCGCTTCAATCCCGCTACTAACATCCACCCCGAACGGCCGCAGGCGTCGCACGATCGCGCCCACGTTTTCGGGATTCAATCCGCCGGCCAGGACGATCGGCTTCAGGCCATCGAATCGCCCATTTGCCTGGGCCTGTTCGATCAGCTCCCAGTTATTTTCAACCCCGGTCCCACCGGTCGATCCCGGGGTATCCAGCAGAATCTGAAACAGATTGTCCGGCGGATGGGACCATTCGGTCAAATTGACCGCAGACGAAAACTTGATCGTCTTCATCACTGGCGTTGGCGCGATCGCCTCAACCACGTTCGCGGGTTCGTTTCCATGCAATTGCACTATTTGGAATGAAACTTCGGTAACGATCCGCAGCACTTCGGCTAGGGGCTGATCGACGAAGAGGCCGATGCGGTGTATCCGCGCCGGCAGGGCAGCAGCGATCTTGCGGCCCGTTTCGATGGAAATGCACCGGCGCGCAGGGGGGTGGAACACCATGCCGACGGCATCGGCGCCGGCCTCGGCCGCCGCCAGCGCGTCTTCCACGCTGCGAATACCACAGAATTTGATCCAGGTGCGATGCACCAGTATTTACGCCTTGGGCGGGGTCTTAGCCTTAAGCCAGGGCATCATCGCCCGCAAACGCCGGCCCGTCACTTCCACCGGGTGGTTGTTGTCGGCTTCGTACAGCCGCTTGAAATTCTTCATCCCGCCCTCGTATTCGGCCCGCCAACCCTTGGCGAACGTGCCGTCCTGGATCTCCTTCAAGACCTTCTTCATTTCTTTCTTGGTCTCTTCAGTGATGATCCGCGGGCCGGTCTTCAGGTCGCCCCATTCGGCCGTGTTGCTGATGCTGTAGCGCATGTAGTCCAGCCCGCCCTGATAGATGAGATCGACGATCAGTTTGACTTCGTGAACGCATTCAAAATAGGCCATTTCTGGTGGATAGCCGGCTTCGGTAAGGGTCTCAAACCCCGCCTTTATCAGCGCGCTGAGTCCGCCACACAGGACGGCCTGCTCGCCGAAGAGATCGGTTTCGCATTCATCCTTGAAGGTGGTCTCGATCACACCGCTTCTTGCCCCGCCGATGCCCCTGGCCCAGGCCAAGCCGATCTTGCGGGCGTTTCCGGTCGCATCCTGATGAATCGCCAGCAGGCAGGGCACTCCGCCACCTTTTTCAAACTCGCTGCGCACCAGGTGCCCCGGGCCTTTGGGGGCAACCAAAAGCACATCCACATCCTTGGGGGCAACCGTCGTTTTGAAATGGAAGTTGAAGCCGTGCGTTGCGCCCACTGCCTGGCCCTTGCGCAGATTTGGCAAAATGCTCTTGGCCCACACCTCGGGCTGAACCTCGTCGGGCAAGGTGATGATCACCAGGTCAGCCTGCTTCACCGCGTCTTCCACCGGCATCGGATCAAAGCCCTTTTCAATCGCCAGGCGGCCGTTGGCACTTTCCTTGCGATTGGCGACGATCACCTTGATCCCGCTATCGCGCAGATTTAGTCCATGCGCATGTCCCTGCGAACCGAATCCGATGATCGCCACCGTCTTGCCATGCAGGGCATCCAGCGGCGCGTCCTTCTCATAAATCATTTTCAGAGCATCAGCCATTGGTGGTCTTCCTTAAAATAGTTGGGTTGTCGATGCTACAATCGTCGGCCACCGGGAACAAGAGGTGTGAGCGGGGGGCGTGGCATTATTTTGTGGGTGGTGGTGAATTTCGTGGCCCAGGCTTCGGGACTTTGGCCGGGCTTGAGCCAGAGACCTAAGCCACTGAAGTAGAGTCGGGCCAAATGCAGTTGCCCCACGAAAAGGTGCCACACCATGGGCCGGACAAAAAATGCGAAAAGTCTGTGCAGGCGTTCGCAATGGATTGCCCAAGCACGCCTAGCCGCTCTGTCGCGGGGAACAAACCCGTCGCGGCCGATCAGAATGGATCTGATGCGGTGCTGCGATTCTCAAAGCGTGTCGTTTGCTTCACGAAAGTCAGGTCGACCTTGCCAGTCGGGCCATTTCGCTGTTTGGCAATGATGATTTCGGCCTTGTTGTCAGGATCAAAATCAGGGTCGTTCTGGCGATAGTAATCCTCGCGGTGCAGAAGGCAGATGACGTCGGCATCCTGTTCGATTGAACCGGACTCACGCAGGTCACTCATGCGCGGGCGATGCCCGTCGCGGCCTTCGCTGGCGCGATTAAGCTGCGACAGGCAGATGACCGGCACATTTAGCTCTCGCGCCACCGCTTTTATCCCGCGACTGATTTCCGATATCTGTTGCTGCCGGCTTTCCACGCCCGGATTGTCCATAAGCTGCATGTAGTCGATCATCAGGCATTGGATGCCGTGCTGAAGTTTCAACCGCCGAGCCTTGGCCCGAAGTTCCATCACCGTCAATCCCGGCGAATCGTCCACCCAGATCGGCGCCTTGGCCAGCTCGCTCACCACCTGGGCCATCTGATGATATTCCTCGGTGCTCATCATTCCCCGGCGGACTTTCTGGGCATCAATCTTTGTGCGGCTGCAAAGCAATCGCTGGGCAAGCTGCTGCTTGCTCATTTCCAATGAAAACACCGCGGTCGGGAGGTTGGTATCACAGGAAATATGCTCGATGATGTTCATGGCAAAGGCGGTCTTTCCCATGGAAGGGCGCGCCGCGACGATGATCATTTCGCCGTTTTGCAGGCCATTGAGCATGTCGTCGAGTTCGAGAAAGCCGGTGTCGATGCCCCGGCGGTTCTTGTCCTCGATCATGTTGTAGACTTCCATCGCCACGTCGCCGATGGGTGACGCCGCCGAGCCGATTCTCTTCTCGGAGATCTCGAAAATACGTTTTTCGGCCTGATCCAGCACGTGTTCGGCCTGCTCGTGAGGGGCGTAGGCGTCGCGGAGGATGTCGTTGCTGGCCCCGATCAACCGCCGGAGCAGGTATTTTTCACGGACGATCCCGGCGTAATGCTTGCCGTGCGCCGCTGCCGGCACCGTGTTCAATACCTGCATCAGATATTGAACCCCACCGACCTCCTCCAGAAGCTGACGTTTGGCCAGTTCTTCGCGCAGGATGACGGCATCCACCCCGCGATTTTGTTCATACAGTTTCAGCAGCGCATCGAAAATGATCTGGTGATCGGCCTGGAAGAACGCGTCGCTGGAGACGATCTGCGCGACCTCGCCGATCATGTCCTTGTCGAGCATCATCGACGCCAGCAGGCACATTTCGGCGTCGATGGAGTGCGGCGGAAGCCGGTCAAACTGCTTTGCGAGAGATGAGTCGATTAGCTGGGTCATATTACCTGACGGTGCCGGTACATTGAACTCCGTTACACTACGCGCGATCTCGAGGGAGTGGAATTATAAGGACGATTGCGGACGCGGCAAACCGGTTGTCGCTGCCCGCCGGTTCATCCACAGGCTATAAACAAAAAGGCCCGCAAAGCGCTCTTTGCGGGCCTGAAACGTTTGCCGGTCGTCGGAGTTGGCCGATCAGGCTTGCGGGGGTGCTTTCTCGGCAGCTTCCTTTTCCGCGTCGGCTTTGGCCTTGCGGGCGGCGTCCATGCTGGCCTTGCTTTCGGCGTCAGGCGCGACCCAGACCTTGATTTCCGTGGTCAGGTCGTCAGCGAAAGCGATGCGGACGTTGTACTTCTCGATCTTATCGAGCTTGCCGGGCAACTGAACGTCATCCGGCTCAACCGCGTGGCCCATCGCTTGCAATACCTTGGAGATTTCCGTGGCGCTAACGGCACCATAGAGGTGACCTTGCTCGTTGGCGCGGCGTTCGAGTGTGACCTCGACCGTTTCCAGTGCCTTAAGCACGTTGGCCTGCGCGGCGCGCTTGTCCTTCTCCAGTCGCTCGATCTCGGCCTTGCGGGCTTCAACCTTTTTGACATTGCCGGGAGTTGGCTCAACGGCCAAGTCCTTGGGGAGCAGGTAATTTCGGGCATAGCCCGGCGACACCTCGACGATATCGCCGACCCGACCGACGTGCTTGATCGATTCTTTCAACAGTACTTTTACGTTTGCCATGATGACCTCGGAGAACAGATTGTTAATGGTAAATGAACGGTGATTTTTCGGGCTTTAGAACGGGATGTCGTCGTCAGAGAACTGTTTGTCGTCTCCGAAAGGGGGTTCAGGTTGTGCTCCCTGCGCTGCCTGGCCTGCGGGCTTGGCCCGCTGGGGGCTACGCGCGGGTGCCGGTGTGCGGTCCTGACTGGTCTCGTCGTACTGGGCTGAAGGTGCCGCGCCTCCGCCGGGCGTTGCCCCGGGCGGTCCGCCGACAAATTCAAAACTTTCGACGGTCACGCCCAGTTTGCTGCGTTTCCCGCCGCCGTTTTTGTCTTCCCACGAATCGTACTTCAGGCGGCCTTCGATAAAGATTGGCTTGCCTTTGGTGAAGTACTGATTGATGACCTCGCCGGTTCGGCCCCAGGCGGTGCAGTCGATGAAGTTGACTTCTTCCTTCTGCTCGCCTGACTGGCTCTTCCATTTGCGGTTGACGGCAAGGCCGAATTCACACACCGCCATCTGTGCCGGCGTGTATTTCAACTGGGGGTCCCGGGTGAGATTGCCCATCAGGATGACTTTGTTGTAACTGGCCATTTGCAGCCTTCAGTTAAATGCCAAACATCGACCGTAACCGCATGTTGTTGCGGGTGTCGATCATTCGCGGGCAGCACCTTCGGGCGCGTCGCGGCGGGGCGGCCGTGTGGGGGCGTCCCACGAATTGCGCTCGAACGTGCGCTCTTCACGCGGCTGAATCGGCTGTGGCTCGACTTTCTCCATCTCGTCCTTCGAGAGGTGGTCGGCCTTGGTCACGAGCACCCGCAGCATGTCTTCGCTGAGATTCACGTCGCGCTCGATTGCTACGATCGCCGCGCCCGGAGCGGTGAAGTAAACCAGGATATAGGTCCCACGCTTCTGGCCGTTAAGTTCGTAGGCCAGCTTGCGCTCGTCCCACTTCTTAATCACCAGAATCTCCCCGCCATGTCGCTCGACAATTCCGCGGCTGAGTTTGATTGCATTTTCGGCCTCGGCCCCGGCGGCCGGCCCGACTAAAAACATTGCTTCGTAAGTATGATTCGCTTTAGCCATGATGTCTGTCTTTCCCTAAATTGGGTTTTGACCGGTGCGCCGGCCGTAGGGGTTAATTTTTTCGAGCACAAGCATGATCGGTTCAGATCACCTGTGGTCGGTTCATTCCATTTTCTCGCCGGCGTTGAACACGCTCATCGCCTTGGAGATTCCGTCTTCGATCCACATTCGAATCGCGCCGGCGGCGCGTTCGACGGCGGGATCGATCTGCCGTCTCTGGTCCCCGGTAAAACGACCGAGAACATAATCCTTCTGCACCCGTCCCGACGGCGGGGGGTCTATGCCCAGCCGCAGCCGCGGGTATTGATTGTCGCCTAAGGCCCGTTCAATATCCTTCAGGCCGTTATGTCCGCCACTACTGCCTTCGGCCCGCAGTCTGATTCTTCCGCAGGGCAAGGCGATGTCGTCCAGCACAACCATCACTTCTTTGGCCGTCAACTGATAGAAGGCCATTGCCGACTGTACTGCTTTCCCGCTGAGGTTCATATAGGTCAGCGGCTTGAGCAGCACCAGTTTTTCGACCCCGCCGGAAGGGATCGATATCGATCCGTCGAGGGCCAGACCATCGAAGCGTGATCTGGCCAGCCTGTCGAACTCGCCCGGCTGGCCGATCCAGCCCAGCTTTTGAGCCAGTTGGTCGACCGTCTCGAAACCGATGTTGTGCCGGGTCCCGACGTAATCCTTTCCGGGGTTGCCCAGGCCGACAATCAACTTCATATCGGTCCAGCCCGTTATTTCTTTTCCGCAGCGGCAGCGGCGGCGGCGGCTTCCTCGTCCTCAGCCTTCTTGCCGATTACTTCCGGTTCCGGTTCGCCTTCAGCCACGACCGCTTCAACCTGTTCGATAATCTCGCGGACCGTGGCGACGATCAGGTCTTCGTCCTGAAGGCACTTGACGCCCTGCGGCAGCTTCAGGTCCTTGATATGCAGGACCGCGTCTTTTTCGAGTTCCGAAACGTCGTGAACGACGATGTCGGGAATTTCGGTGACCAGACACTCGATCTCCAGCTCGCTGATGATCTGCTGGAGCACGCCGCCTTCTTTTTCACCCTTGGGTTCGCCTTTAAGCTCAAGGCTGACGGTGAGTTGCACCTTTTCGTTCAGATCAACCCTGGCGAAATCCACGTGCAGCACCTGAATGCCGAGGTGATCGTACTGCACTTCCTTAATCAGCACGTTTTCGCTTGCGCCACCGATTGCCAGCGCGAACAAGTGCTGCCCGTGTTCGATGTGCCGGACGGTTTCCTTCTTCGGAAGGGTGATGGGAACCACGTCCTTCTTATGGCCGTAGATGACGCCGGGGATTTTCCCCCCGTCACGCAGACGCTTGTTCTTGCGCGAGCCTAGCTCGCTGCGGGATTCGACGCTAATCGTTGCGGCTTGTTTTGCCATGATAAACTCCTCGGTTGTTACTTTTCGAGATCAGCCTTAAACATTGCGCTGACCGACGTATTGTTGTGAATTCGGAAAATTGCCTCGCCCAAAAGCTCGGCCACGCTCAAAACCACCAGCCGGTCCTTGATCGCATCAGCACGCTCGCCGATGGGGATCGTGTCGGTGACCGCCAGCTTCGTAAACTCGCACTTGCTGAGGCGCTCCATCGCCGGTGGGGCGAAGACCGCGTGCGTCGCGGCCATGTAAACCTCACCCGCGCCATTGTCGCGCAGGATTTTCAGGGCTTCGGTCACGGTGCCTGCGGTGGTAATCATGTCATCCACCATCAGCACGTTCTTCCCGGCCACGTCGCCGATGATCCGCTTGGCCTCGGTCTGTGATCCGCTCTTTCGCCGCTTGTCGATGATGCAGATTTCGCCGCCCATCAGGTTGGCATACACCTGAGCGCGCTTCACGTTGCCCACGTCCGGCGAAACAAACACCCGATTGCTGAGCTTCAGACCCTTAAACCATTTGAACAGCACAGGGCTGGCCGATAGATGATCGACGGGGATGTCGAAAAAGCCCTGCACCTGCGCGGCATGAAGATCGACGCTTACCACCCGGTCGGCGCCGGCCCGTTCCATCAGATTGGCCACCAGCTTGGCGGTGATCGGCGTGCGGCCCTCGTCTTTTCGGTCCTGTCGGGCATAACCGAAGTACGGAATCACCGCCGTCACGCGGCCGGCGCTGGCGCGCTTCAGGGTGTCGATCCAGATGAACAGTTCCATCAGGTGCGCATTGATCGGATGGCATGACGGCTGCACGATGTAGCAATCACGCCCGCGAACGTCTTCTTCCACCTTCACAATCAATTCGCCGTCGGGAAACAGTTCCGTGCGACCGCGGCCCAGTGGAATTTCGAGATAGTCGCAGATCTTCTGTGCCAATTGCGGATTGGCACGGCCTGCGAACAACTTCATCTTGTTGCCGTCTGCTTTTGACATGTGCCTATCCTCCACTCCGCGTGCCAATTGCCTGTTCAAGGGAGACTGTCCCGGCGACGGTCGTCCCCTCCGGCACGATCGAATTTCGCGGGACCATCGCGAACGGCCCGATGACACACTCGGCGCCGATGTTGGCCCCTCGGCCGATAAAGCTGAACGGATGCACGATCGTGTCCGGTCCGATGGCCGCGTCGGTTTCGATGTATGTCGTGTCCGGCGCGACAATGCTCACGCCGCTTTCGCGCAGCTTCCGCTGAATCCGATCCTGCATAATCTGGTCCACCTCGGCCTGCTGTTGCCGGGTATTGATCGAAAGCGTGTCTTCGGCGGTCACCGCCTGAATCGCCAGCACTTTCCTCCCCGCTTGGCGCAGGTGGCCGAAGATATCGGTCAGGTAGTATTCCTTTTTCTGGTTTGTGTTTGTTAGTTTGGTCAGCGCCCAGAGCAATTCCTCTGACCGGCAGCAATAATAACTGGGGAACACTTCCCTGATTTCCCGCTGCTCCGGCGTGCAATCGGGTTGTTCGACGATCTCAATAAATTCACCGGCGCTGTCGCGGATGATGCGGCCATAACCGGTCGGATCGTCGAGGATCGCGGTCGCCATGCTGGCGGCGGCGTGTTCGTCGCGATGGGCCTGCAAAAGGGTTTGCAGCACCTGGCTGCGGATGAGCGGGCCGTCACCGGCGAGGATGAAGGTGTCACCGGGATGCTTGCGGAGTTCGGCCTCGCAGGTGCGGGCGGCATGGCCGGTGCCCAATTGCTCAGTCTGCTCGATCCAGGTGATGCGGCGATCGTCCGCAAATTGCGCTACGACCTCGTCCTTGCCATGCCCGACCACCACCAGCACGCGGTCGCAACCGGCGCCATAGCAGGCTTGCAGAATGTAGGCCAAGATGGGCCGACCGCAGATGTCGTGCAACGGCTTGGGCCGCCGCGACTTCATGCGGGTGCTTTTACCGGCGGCGAGGATGATTGCAGTCAATGCCATGACAGTTCAACAGGCGATTCGATGCGTTTAATTTTTCACTACCCCGCCTGGATTCGAACCAGGACAAAGAGAGCCAAAATCTCTTGTGCTACCGTTACACTACGGGGTAAACGATCGAAGCAACACCGGAGAGGATGACACCCAAAGGCGTCAAAGGGGCGTGCGGCGGAAAGCTTTCATCGAACGCTTCCAAGCGAATCACCAGCCCACCGGGGCCAGCCTGTTCCGTCTACCCTTTCGGCCCAAAACCGGCCGAACCTCTCGACGGACGCGCTTCCTAAGAGTCAAACGTCCGGGGCGAAATACTACGTCTCCCAGCCATCCTGTCAAGCCAGCAATCGACCGGGAATGTCCGATTGCAGCCTTGCCATGATCCCGCTTGGGGTTATCATGCCATTTATGCGGATCAGGATGATCCGCCTTCAAATCCAAGGACGGATCGATATGAAGACCTGCCTTTTCCTGCTTGCCATAGTCCAATTATCCCTGAGCGGCTGCCGAAGCGCCGTGCCGCGGCCGATAGCGGCTGATGGTTCGGACGAGCGGCGCGTTGAAATGCCCTCTGCCCCGGCTGAGCGAGTTGGCGATTCCCCCGCAGGCCAAAACGCCGCGCCGGACACGCCAACCGTATTAACGCATAAGGTCTCCAATTATGCGCAGGAGATTGAGAAGGCATTGAAGCAGCGGAACGCGCTTCCGCCGGATCGATCGAGAGTTGCCTGGACCGATACCTCGCCGGCTGAACCGGCCGCAGGGTTTCCCACTCCCGCGGTCACTTCGCCGTCGCGCGCGACAACTCCAGCAACCCCTAAGGTGGTCGCGCCCGTGCCCCCGATCGTTAGCCCACGCTCGCCCGCCACCGAACATCCTACGGTGCAGACCAATGAGGCCCCGGCACAAAAGGCCCTGGCCACCCCGCTCAATCCGCGGACTGCCCAGCACGTCGAGGTGTTAAGGCAAGGCGTGAAATCAACCGGCCTCAATGACATGCCTGCCATCGTGCCCGAAGGTGAAGAGGGCGTGGCCAACACCTCCTCACGCACGCTCGTAACGGCCGATGCGGTGGGAGACCCCATCGCTACGCGGATGAAGGATTCGCCCTCTGATGTCAGCGCGCAACTGGACTATCAGTTGTCGAAATTTCTGCACGACGAGCCGGTCCCGCAGGCCTCGCCACTGGCGGCGCTATCCGGGGAAGACCGCGAGGTAATTTCCACCCTCATGGACGGCCTAAGCAATTTCCGCTCGGGCGTGCGCGCCGAAAGCAATATGCTCCTTTCGCGTAAAGTTCGCCCGCTTCTGGAAATGTCCGATCGACTGCGCAGCCAGGCCGAGCTGTCGGTGCCGACGATCGCGCTCTGCCGGCGGGTGGACGGTTTCGGGGTGTATGAGCCGATCGAGCCGGCCCGCTTCCCCGCAGGCCGCGAACAACCGGTGATCGTCTACTGCGAGGTGGAGAATTTTGCGTCGCAGCTCAATGATCAAAAAAAATGGGAAACCCGGCTTCAGCAGCAGGCCGTGCTGTTCACCGAGACCGGCCTGCCCGTCTGGCAGGACAAGCCGCGAAACATCGTCGATTTATCGCGTAACCGCAGACATGACTTCTTCGTGATCAAGGTGATGAAATTACCCGCGAACCTGTCTATCGGGCGATACCTGCTGAAAGTCAGCCTGGTCGATCAGCAGGTGAAGCGCGTGGCGGAAGCCACTTTGCCCGTGCAGATCGTCGCGGAATAAGCCGTTACGCTCGTAACGACGACCGCTGCGCATCGCTCGTCTAGCGTGGATTTGCATGACTGCCAATGCGGCGGCATCTCGGAAATGACTTCCGTCAAATCGCAGATATGATCGGCTTTGGAAAGGACCGAAAAGACACATGAACGAAACAAACGCCAGCTGTGCTACCCAGCCGAAGCCTGTTACCCGGCTCTCGTCGGAGCAGATCAATCGCTACAAGCGGCATTTGCTCCTGGCCGAAGTGGGCATGGAAGGGCAGAAAAAGCTGCTGAACGCGAAGGTGCTGTGCATCGGGGCCGGCGGGCTGGGGTGTCCGATCAGTTTGTACCTCGCCGCGGCGGGCGTCGGCACCATCGGCTTGGCCGACGTGGATGTGGTCAGCCCGAGCAACCTTCAGCGCCAAGTGCTTTTCGGCGTAAGCTCGATCGGTGTGGATAAAGTAAAGGCCGCCGCGGCGCGTCTGAGGGACCTCAATCCCGACGTCCGCATCATCGAACATAAGACGATCGTCAATTCTCAAAATGTCCTGGAACTTGTGCGCGATTACGACGTGATCATCGACGGCACGGATAATTTTCCGACCCGGTACTGCGTGAACGACGCCTGCGTGTTGCTGAAAAAACCAAACGTTTACGGCAGCATTTTCCGGTTCGAGGGCATGGTGACGGTCTTTGCGCCACATCTGCTGAACCCGGACACAAAAGAACCGGGGCCGTGCTACCGTTGCCTCTATCCTGAACCGCCAGACCCGGGATCGGTGCCGAGTTGTGCCGAAGGCGGGGTGATCGGCGTGTTGCCCGGGATCATTGGCACGCTTCAGGCCAATGAGGTCATCAAGCTGATTCTGGGAATCGGCAAGCCCACGATCGGCCGGTTGATTACGTTCGGGGCGCTGGACATGGAGTTTCGGACGTTTAAAACGCGGCGCGATCCGACCTGCCCGGTCTGCGGGGCCAATCCGACGATCACCAAGCCGATTGACTACGAGCAGTTTTGTGGCGTGCCGATTTTGGATCCGAAATCCGCCGCCGAAACTGCAGAGGAAGTGCAGAAGGCAAAAGACCCAAGACCCGCCGGCGCCGGTCTGGACGACAAGGGCCTTCCGCCGGGTTACGCGTTTGACGGCAAGTGGGAAATAACCCCGCGGCAGGTGAAACAGATGCTGGAGCGCAAGGAATCGTTCGTGTTTATCGACTGCCGATTGCCGAGCGAAGCGGTGATCACGCGCATTGAAGGCGCCGAGCTTCTGCCGCTCCAACAACTTCCGGCGCGCATTGGCGAACTTCGCGGGAAGGAAAGCGAGCAGGTGATCGTGCATTGCAAGGCCGGCGGTCGCTCGATGAATTTTGTGAAGATGCTGTCCCAACAGGGCTTTAAAAACGTAAAAAGCATGGCCGGTGGGATTTTGCTTTGGAACAAGGACATCAATCCGGATGGGCCTCAATACTAGCTTCAGGGTAACCCTTATTGTGGCCGAACGATTCCGATGGCATCGTACAATCTGTGGCGTCGGTTGATATGACCCACGGAGGATTTGATGAACCAGTTGGACTTCAACACATTGGATTTCGATCAGTCGCTGGCGCACGAATGGCTGGCGGTCAATAAGATCGGTGGCTATGCCTGCGCGACGATTCCCGGGCTGAATTCCCGGAAATATCACGGGTTGCTGGTGGCGGCGATGTCCCCACCGGTGCGGCGGATGGTCCTGTTGTCGCGCGTGGAAGAGACCGTCCGGAGTCATGGCTGCTCGTTTGCCCTGGCAACCAACGAATATCCCGGGGCGATCTTTCCTGAGGGGCACAAGCTGCTTCGGGCTTTCAATCCCGATCCGTTTCCGCGATGGGGTTTTCAGGCCGATGGCTGGACGATGGAAAAAAGCCTGCGGCTGCTTGCAGGGGAAAATACGGTTTGTCTGACGTACACGTTGCTGGGTGGTGATCAGTGCGTGTCGCTTGAACTGCGTCCGCTGCTGGCGCTGCGCGGTATCCACGAACTGATGTATCAGTGGAATGGGCCTCTGGCCGCCGAACGCGGGCCGGGGAACCAGGTGCGCATCCCCGCTACGTCTCGAACACCGGAAGTGTTCCTATCGCATGATGGCGAATTCGTGCCCGAATCGTGCTGGTACCTCAATACGATCTATCGCAGGGAAATGGAGCGCGGGTACAGCGGGCTGGAAGATTTGTGGATGCCCGGCGTGGTGCGTTGGACGCTGTCGCCCGGGCAGACCGTTCATTTCATCTGCTCTGCCGATCCGATCGAGTTCGGTCGTGTGATTTCCGTGATGGACCGTCAGTTTACCCAGGCGGTGATTCCCGCCTGGCCCGCCGACACCAGCAATGCCGAAATGGACGCGCTGGTGCGCACCGCCGATCAATTTGTAGTGTCGATTCCCGGCAGCGAGCGCGCGGAACCTGTCGCTGCGGTCATGCCCCTATACCCATGGTCCAACCCGCGCGGTCGCGATACGCTCATCGGCCTGCCCGGCCTTTTCCTGGTACCGGGAAAGTTCGCGGCCGCCCGCACCATTCTCGAAACCTTCGCCGCCAATCTCCAAAATGGCCTGATGCCTTCAGAATGGCCCGAGGACGGCGCGGCGCCGGTATATCATGGTGCCGACGTGTCGCTTTGGTTCGTTAATGCCACCTGGCAATACCTGCTTTACACCGGCGACGACAGCGCGTTCCGCCGAGGTATTTTCGATACGATAATCCGGATCATCGATGCTTATGAGCACGGCACGGGGCTTGGCATCAAGGCCGACGCCACCGGGCTGATTTCGACGCACGAAAGCGGCGTGGCAACAACCTGGATGGACGCCAAGGTGTGCGATTGGCTGGTGACTCCGCGGCAGGGGCGCACCGTCGAGATCAATGCGCTCTGGTACAATGCACTGTGCATCGCCCGGTGCTTGGCCGAACGGTTGAATCATCCCGACCATGCCGATCGCCTGACACTGTTGGCCACTGCAGTTAAGCAGAGCTTTAATGTTTCATTTTGGAACGCCAAATCCCAGTGTCTTTTGGATGTGATCGACGACCACGGGCACGACTCTGCCGTGCGGCCCAATCAGCTTTGGGCCATTGCCTTGCCGTTCCCCGTGCTGGACCGGGAACGTCAGCCCGCAGTGCTGAAAAAAGTAACCGATGAACTGCTCCTGCCACTGGGGGTGCGTACGCTTTCGCCAAAAGATCCGTGCTATCAGGGCCATTTCGCCGGCGACGTGGTGCATCGGGATCGCGCTTACCATCAGGGCTGCGCGTTTCCGTGGTTGCTCGGTCCGTTCGCTTCGGCATATCTCCACGTGAATGGTCGTTCCGAAAGCACTCGCCAGCATGTCCACAAGATGCTGAGCGGCTGCCTTGAACAGTTGACGAGTCATGGCCTAGGCCAGATTGGTGAACTTTTTGACGGAAATGCCCCGCACGCGATGAGTGGGGCGTTCGCCAGTGGCTTGGCCGCAGCCGAGTTACTGCGCGTTTATGCCGAAGACGTGTTGGACCTTCAGCCGACGGCCACCCCGCGACCGCCCGCAACATCGGCCACGCCGGTGGTGGTTGATAAATAACCGCTATTACGCGGTCATCAGGTGCTTGAGTTGGTCCATCCACTTCTCGGGCTGCCCGGTTTTTTTATACCGCAAGAACCGTTGGCTTCCTGGCTATTTTACCCAGTTTGCCAAGTGGTGCGCAAAATGGCGCCCATTTGCGCACCATCGTTTCGGGCAATTTAGAAATATTTAAAAATTTTAAGTACTGATTTATCAAAGAGTTATAATTTTTGTCCTCCCGAAATTTGGGCCAATTTGTGCCAATTTGCGCACCACCGACCCTTAGGTTAGGAGGACAAATTATGGCTGACCTAATTCTAATCTTGGTGGCGGGTCTGCTGGCCGGTGTTTTGGCTGCGGCGATCATGGCTGCGCGGTGGCTCGCGAGAGGCTTACAGAGAGGTTTTCGGAAGAGTGTAGTTTCCGGGTCGGCGAGGGTAGGCAAGTTGTGCGTTCTTGGTTCAATATCGATGGTAACCGGCCTTTTTGGGCTAAAAAATGGGACACCATTGGGACCCAAAAGGACCCCTTTGGGACCCCCTTTGGACACCCTTTTGGACGCAATTTAGGCCTTCCACGGGCCAGTCTTGGAAGGCGTTACTTCGTGATGTGGGTCGCGCAGGACGCACCCCGTGCTTCAGCGAAGGCGAAGAGTTGCTGGCGAAGATCAGAAAGGTCGAAAAGATCAGAATGTACTCGTGGGGATTTAGAGGGGCGTCAATAAGTGCGGCTGTGTCTTGTGCCGATGTCGCGAGAGAAGCCGGCGTCAATTCCCTCGGGCTTTCCTTCCCCGTCGCCGCGGCCGCAGCGTGGGATTTCCTGCGCTGGGTGTTAGGATCGTCCATCAGGCGAGGATCAGGAAGATGGAGCACAAAAACCTGGCGAGCGAACTCGTGGCAGAATCGCACAGGGCCGGGGGACTGGCTCCGGTTGACCTGGAACGCTTCTGGGCCGATCAGGCACGGGCCGGGGCCGACCCATTTGCGGCGTCGCAGGTGGCGATGGGCATCGGCATGAGTGGCGAGTGCGTCTGGGCGGAGTTGAACGAACCGGAGGACTGGTGGCGATACGAAACTGACGAGCCGTTCCGCCTGCAATTGCACAAGCGATACAACGACGTGTCGCAGCGCGTCGTTGGCCGCCGGCTGCTCAATGAATCTCCGAGCGATCCGGCGCGGAAATACCCGGCGACCAAAAGCCTGGCCGATGTGTTTGAAGCCAAAAATCACTGGGACGGCTGGAGCTGGTGGTTGATGCCGTCTGCGGGCAATGAAGAGGAACTGAAGGCCTTGCTGGATCGGGTGGAGACCTGCGACATTCGCAAATTCATCCTTCCGGAAAACTGGGACGCGGAAAAGGACCGATTGCTGAAGCTGGGGGTCAAACCCCCGCTTTATCGATGGCAACGCGGGCCTTGCACGTTTGCCACGTCGGTGTATGGGACAGAAAATTTCCTGTTTTTGGTGATGGACAATCCCGACTTGGCCGGACGGTTTCGTGATGCCATTCTCCGGGTGATGCTGGAGATCGGCCGTGTGTTAGATGAAGAGGCCGGTTATACGCAGGCGACAAGCCCGCGTGGTTTCGGATTTGCTGATGACAACTGCGCGCTGTTCACGCCCGATATGTACGAGTTTTTCGGCTTTCCGATCCTCAGGAAAATTTGGGAAGTTTATAGCCCCGCCGATGGCGACTGGCGGTATCAGCACTCCGACTCATCGATGGCGCATCTTCTGCCGCTGCTGGGAAAATTGAGGCTGCGGGGGACGAATTTTGGGCCAACGGTGAGCGTGGAGCAGATTCGTCGGTACCTTCCGCAGGCGGTTATCAACGGGCAGCTAGCGCCGTTCACGTTCATGCGTAACGAAGAGGAGGCGATCGTCACGGAGTTTTTGCGGGATTTTTCCCAGGCAAGAGCAACCCGGGGGCTGCGGTTTACCACCGCCGGTTCGATCAACAACGGTTCGATGTTGAAAAGCATGCGACTGGTTATGGCGGCGATCCAGCGCCATGGACAGTATTAAGGGAGACGAGGCACGGAAGTCCCCCCAATGGCGGTGGGACGGATTATCGACGGGCCTGCGAGATTTTGGGCAAGCGGAAGGTGAGTCATGAGCTTTGTTTCGCGGTATCTCGATCCGAATCTGGTTGAGCGCTTGAATCACCTTGCGCTTTCGGCCAGGCGGGTGGTGGAGGGAACGACGACGGGGCAACATCGGTCGCCGCTTAAGGGGAGCAGTGTGGAATTTCGGCAGCACCGTTTTTATACGCCCGGAGATGAACCGCGAAGGTTGGATTGGCGCGTGCTGGCCCGGACCGATCGGCCATACATTAAGGAATATGACGAAGAAACGAACCTGCGGGCGATGCTGATGCTGGATGGGAGCGGTTCGATGGGATACGGGGGCAAGAGCGGGGCAAAGCTGGACTATGCCGCGCGGTTTGCTGCGGCGCTGGCGTATTTGATGCTGGGGCAGACCGAAAGCGTGGGGCTGGCGCTGGTGGGGTCGAAGACATCGGAATGGCTCAAGCCCCATGGCGGGCCGAGCCAGTTGTCGCGGTTGATTGATGTATTGGAGCGAGGCAGTCCGAGTGGTCCGACTTCGCTGGGCACGGCTTTGCACGAGTGTGCCGATCGACTGGATCGCCGGGCACTGGTGGTGGTTTTTTCTGATCTGCTGCTGCCCGTGGATTCGATTGCCACGGGATTGGCGCATTTGGTGCATGACCGACACGAGGTGATCCTTCTGCGCGTGCTGGACAAAGACGAGGCGGAGTTCCCGTTTAAGAATTGGTCAAGATTCCGGGGACTGGAAGGAGAGCGGCCGCAATTGTGTGAGCCGGCGCTGATGCGGCAGACTTATCTCGATAATTTTGGGAACCATCGGGATCAACTGAAGGAATTATGTCGGGCAATGAAAATGGAGTGCCATGAGTTGTTCACCGATCGTCCACTGATTGACGCGGTGACGGGATTTTTAAGTCGTCGCGCGGGGAAGTGAGAAGATCATGCAGAAGAAGACAACCGACTGGAGCAAGGTGGCGGGGTGGTATGACAACCTGGTGGGGGAATCGGGCAGTGAATATCACCGCGAGGTGGTGTTGCCCGGGGTGCTGCGGTTGCTGCGACCGGAGCCGGGCCAGCGTGTACTGGATTTGGCCTGCGGGCAGGGGGTGTTGTGTCGGTTGCTTGCGGATCGAAAAGCTGAAGTGACGGGTGTTGATGCGGCGCGGCCGTTGATTGAAGCGGCCAAGGCGCGCGGACCGGAAGCGATCCGATATTCGGTTGGCGACGCGCGTCAGTTGGATTTCCTCCCTGCCGATCACTTCGATTCGGCGGCTTGTGTGCTGGCGATTCAGAATATTCATCCGATCCAGGGGGTGTTTGATTCGGCGGCCGGGCGGATCAAGGTGGGCGGGGTGTTTGTGGTGGTGATGATGCACCCGTGCTTTCGTGGCGCGCAGGAAACTTCGTGGGGCTGGGATGAAGCGAGCCAAGTGCAGTATCGGCGAGTGGATCGATACCTGGTGCCGAGAAAATCGCCCATCGTTACGCATCCGGGGCAGTCGCCGGATTTGTATACCTGGTCGTTTCATAAACCGCTGGGCATGTATGTGAAGGCATTTTCCCGGGCGGGGATGCTGATGGATGCGCTCGAGGAGTGGCCGAGCCATAAGACCAGCACGAGTGGACCGCGCGCGGCGGCGGAGAATCAGTCGCGCAAGGAGATCCCGATGTTTCTGGCAATCCGCGCGGTGAAGGTGGGCGCAGGATTGCAGAAGATCGATCAGGAGTAGGCGTCGCACGGGAAGGCACTTTCCCTGATGGACGCAGCGATGAGACCGATGCCAACAATTAAATGGCATAAGGAGGTCAATGATGAGCAAGCGAATGAATTCGGCGAAAGGTCCGGGTGAAGAGGTGAGCTTGGCTGGTGGGCCGGAAGAGGGGGGTAAACTTGTGCGGACCGGCAAGGACGAAAATTCAGGGGGTTTGAGGGAGCGATTTCGGCGCGGGGCAGCGAAGGTCGCCGCTGCAGTAGGTCATCCGGCGGCGTTTGTGATCGCAGTACTGACGGTGGCGGTATGGGGTATTTGCGGGCCGATGTTCGGGTATTCCGACACCTGGCAACTGGTCATCAACACCAGCACGACCATCATCACGTTTTTGATCGTGTTTTTAATTCAGAACACGCAGAACAGGGACTCGAAGGCGATCCACATCAAGCTCGATGAATTGCTAAGAGCGATCACGGGCGCACGAACGAATTTAGTTGATTTGGAGGATGCGACCGAAGAAGAATTGGAGAGGTTGAAGAAGGAGTTCAATCGAATACGGGCGGAACAAAAGAATGAGGTTTGTGAAGAGCGTGCGGCGGTGAAATAGGGGGCAGGACAAGCGCTATTGGAACCAGGGTTCCAGCCCGAGGTGGATGATGAGATACGCTATTGCGGCCATGAAGGCGCTGCAAGGAAGGGTGAGGATCCAGGCCAGAATAATTCGTTGTCCCCATATCCAGCGGACGCTGCGCACGCCTTTGGTCATGCCTACGCCGAGGATCGATCCGGTGATGGCGTGGGTGGTGGAAATGGGGATGCCCATGCGGGTGGCGATGATGATGGTGGTGGCAGCGGAGGTTTCGGCACAAAACCCGCCGACCGGGGCCAGACGGGTGATGCCCGACCCCATGGTTTTGACGATCCGCCAACCGCCGAACATCGTGCCCAGTGCGATGGCGGCATGACAACTGAGGATGATCCACCATGCGACGGAATGGGAATGGCCGAAGAAATTGAGTTGATTGGCCCAGCTGTAGGGATCGGGATGGCTCCATTTTTCCAGCCCACCGGCCGAGAGCAGGAGGACGATAATGCCCATGGTTTTCTGAGCGTCGTTTCCGCCATGGCCGAGGCTGTAAATAGCGGCCGAGAGCAGTTGGAGTCGGCGAAAGGATCGGTCCACGCGCTGTGGCGTAGACCTGCGGAATATCCACGACACCGCCGTCATCAGGAACGTGCCGAGAATAAGCCCGACGAGCGGCGAGAGAATAATAAACAGGAGCAGCAGGCCCCAGGCTTTGCCAATGATAATCGCGCCAAAACCGCTCTTGGCGATCGCCGCGCCGGCAATGCCACTGACCAGCGCGTGAGAGGAACTGGTGGGGACGGCCAGCCACCAGGTAATCAGGTTCCAGATGATGGCGCCTACGAGTCCGCCGAACACGACATAGACGTCGATTACCTCGGCATGGACCAGATCGTTTCCGATGGTGCCGGCGACCTTGGTGCCGAACAGAAACGCGGCCACAAAGTTGAAAAACGCCGCCCAGATGACGGCCTGTGTGGGCGTGAGAACGCGCGTCGAAACAATGGTGGCGATGGAGTTGGCGGCGTCGTGAAAGCCGTTGAGAAAATCAAACACCAACGCGGTCAGGATGATAATGATGATGAGGGAAAGCATGTTGAAAGAATCCGCGGCCCGGGGAAAAATCCTTTGGGACTCATCCGTTTTTGAGAACGATGCGTTCCAATGTGTTGCCCACGTCTTCGCAGTAATCGATTGCGGATTCGATCAGATCGTAAAATTCCTTCCATTTGATGACGGTCAGGCATTCGGTCTGGCCGTCGTAGAGCTTGCTGACGGCGGCATGGTTATTGTCGTCGCCCAGATTTTCAAGGCGATGAAGTTCGATCAGTACGTCATGCAATTCCGAAAGCTTACGGCTCTTGCGAAGCCGGTGGACAGCTTCATGTACCTTGGTCGCCGACTGCACCAGCACGTCCGTCTGCTTTTCAAAAGCCGGTTCCATGTGTCGGACGTGATAGAACGCGAAACGCTTGGCCAGAGCGTCGATGGCATCGACGATATCATCCATGCCGCCGACGAGTTCGTGAATATCCTCGCGGTCAAAAGGGGTTATGAAGGTGCGGTCAAGACGGTCCAGCGCCGCGTGGGCCAGGTCGTCGGCATCATGTTCGGCCTCGCGGATGCGCTGAATTTCCGGGGCAATGTCAGGAAAATTACGGGCCAGTTGTCGCAAGTGTTCGGCCGCGGCCACCACATGACGGGCGATTCCTTCAAAGAGATCGTAGAAAACCGTGTCTTTGGGCAAGAAATTGAACATGAAAACCTCGTTAGCGTCGCAATGGCTTTTGGTTAAGGAGGAATTGTAAGGAGGTAGCGCGTCAACGCAAATGGGTCGTGGCGGTCGTGGGATTGAGCCAGGTGGAGCTATGCATTTTGGTAAAAAAGTTTCAGGCTTGAAACTCGGAAACGCCGGGATCGAGTTCGCGTCGCTCGCCGGTGGGGCTGATGAATTCCGCATCGATTCCGTCGGGAATCTCGACCCGGACAACGAGCTGGTCGTCGCCGGCGCGCTCCCAGTCCACCTTGATAATGCCCCGCGGCGTTGGCACGGAGCCTTTGGCGAATTCGAGCTTCAAAGGGAGCGGTTGGATTCGGACCTTGGTCCAGCCCGGCGCCGTGGGGATCACCCCAAGAATTTGCTGGGACAGGTGATAAAGCGGGGAAGCGCTCCAGGCATGACAGCGGCTGGCCTCGTTCTTCCAGGTTTCCCAGAAAGTCACCGCGCCGCCGTCAAGCATTTCTCCCCATTTTTGTTTCAGAACCTCCATTGCTTCCGTCCGCAGGCCGGCCGCGATCATCGCTTCGAGAACATAAGCATAAAAGAATGGCGAAGCGGTCAGCACTTTGGTGCGTTTGCTGGTGGCAGATTTCAGCAACACGTCCTTGGCGATGCCGGCGTGGGTTTCGGGCTTGAGATCCAGCAGAATCGCCAGGGTGTTGGCGTGCTGCGAGATGGCTTCGGCCTGGTTGCCCGTCGCAGGATTAAATCCGTCGGCCCAAAGTTTGTCCTTTTCGTTCCAAAAAGTGCTTTCGATCACTTGTTGCAACTGTTCGGCATGAGATGCGTAGGCTGTGCTTCCTGGCAAATCGCCCATCAGCCGGCAAATTTCAGCGGCCCGGCGCAGGGCCTGCAAATACATCATGTTCAGGACGGCGCTGTAATTGGCCTTGTAAAGATTTTGCCAATCAAGAAACAGCCACCAGCCGTCGTTGTCGCCGATCAGTCCTGTGGAGCCTTCGTGACTGGCGAAAAATTCAAAAAGTTTATGCAGGACCGGCGCGGTTTGCGTCAGCACGGCGGTGTCGCCGGTCTGCTGGTAATAGTCCATCAAGGTGCCCACCCAGGTCATCATAAAATCGGGCAGTCGGTGGTGGACGTCGGCCGGCGGGTGGGCGTGCAGTTCGCCTTGGCCGGATTGCGAGCCAGCCAGCTGCGAAATTCCACGGGCCAGGATCGAGGCATCGCCAAAGGCGTAAGCGGTCACCTTGGCCTGAACACGCGCGTCACCCCACCATTGGGCCTGCTCGCGCTGCGGGCAATCGACGAAGGCATCGAAAAGACAATTCAACTGTGTGGTTCGGGCGGTTTCCCATATATTGTTCAGTTTCGGATCGCTGCACTCAAAGGCGCCTGCGAACTTGACGTCCGCATGGACTTGCCTGGCCCCGATGAAACGCACCTTGAGCGGGTGATCGACATTTCGAAAAATCACTGCGACGTATCGGAACCCGACAAAACTGAAGGTTTCCCAGCGTTGAGCACCGGGCCGGCAGCGGTAACGTGTCGCGCGAGCCTCCTCGCAGATGTGCGTCCGCTGCATGTCGCCAACGATTTCGACGAACCCGTCTTTGTCCAGTTCGTCGGCATAGAGGACGTCGATAATTTCGTCCCCGCTGGCTTCGGCCAGATCGAGAATCAGGTGCGCGCTGAGATAAGTGCCGGTATCGAGCACCGCAGCGACGAAATCTCCATCGGGCGGCGGGGGAAGCGTCGTCACGCCGGCGTCATCGCTGAGCATCGCACTGGGGTTGTCGATCAGGTTCTTTGTTTTCTTTTTCGACTCACTCTGCGCGAGGTGATAGACATCGGGCGAGATTTTGTATCCGCGGGCCGATTCACCGGTCCAGGTGGAGGCGACCGTCTTGAACGATTTTATCTTTTGAGTCAGCAGCGGGACGGAACGTTGTTCCATGGTCAGCCAGGGATGCGCGCCAACGGGTTGATCCCACTTGGGCGCAGTCCAGCCGTCGGATTCCTTGGCATCGAAGGTTTCAAGCAGCCAATCCTGCGGGTCGGCGTCGGCATCAAAATGTTCTTGAAAGCCCATCTGTATCGACATCCGAACGACGTCTTTGCGCCAGCCTTTGGCCGCCCGGCAAAGCCAACCGGCGGGGGTGTGCAAGGGCACGGTCTGATCGCGTGTTTCCACTTGGCCATCTACGAGGAAGCCACTGGTGTCGCGGTATTGAGAGAAGAACGTGGGCACGCCGTATTGGTGAACAATCGCGCAGATGGCGTTGCGACCCTCGTGCAAATAGGGCTTGAGATCGAGCGTGTCGTAACTGCCGGTCGGCGGAGAAAATCTCGCCGGTCCCTGATGGACGCGCCTGCCGTTAACGTACAGGGTATATCGGGCGTCGGCGGAGATGCGCACGACGCAGCGGACAGGATCGCCGATAAGTTCCACCTGCTTGCGGAAGTAGACGTAAGTATTCCAAGGCAGCGAGAGGTGCTTCCGCAGAAAACACCAGCGACCATTCCACTTTTGTTCGACACTGCCCTGACTCATTCATCTCCCTTGTCTTTTAGTTCCACGCCAGCATACTTTACCGAAAGAAGCTACAAAAAGGCAGTCGGATCATGGCTCACAATGTCGCGTTATTTATTACCTGTCTTACCGACCAGTTTTATCCCCGGGTCGGTGTCGCCGTTACGAAAATTCTCGAGCATTTTGGTTGTCATGTCTATTTTCCGCAGGACCAGACCTGCTGCGGGCAGCCGTTTTTCAATAACGGCTTCCATCCCGAAGCCAAAGACCTGGCCAGGCGTTACATCGAGATTTTCGAGAAATACGACTACGTCGTCACGCCCAGTGGATCGTGCTGCGCCATGGTGCGGGAACAATTTCCCCTTCTCTTCAAAAATGATCATGCCTATCAGACGGGCATGAAGCGGGTCGTCGCCAACACGTATGAGTTCGTAGAATTTCTTACCAAGGTGCTTCAGGTGAATCTGGTCGATATTTCGCTGCCCGAAAAGCAGACCATGACCTATCACTATACCTGCCACCTGCGCGGACTGGGCATCAAGGACGAAGGGGTGCGCCTGCTGAAGCAGATCGGCAATCTCGAATTCGTCCCGATGGAAAAGACCGACCAGTGCTGCGGGTTCGGTGGCACATTCGCGATCAAATATCCCGATATTTCCGAAGCCATCGTCGAGGACAAGGTGAACTGCATCGCCCAGACGCACGCCCCGACCACGATCTGCAACGAGGCGGGCTGTACGATGAATATTTCAGGGATGTGTCATCGACGAAAGGTTGACACCCAGGTGAAACACCTGGCCGAGGTGATGGCCGAAGCGATGCACCTTGACCTGGGACAGTGGTAGCGGACTGATGGGCCGTGCGCCGGGAGAAGCTGACTTTAGAACTGAAGTTCCAGTTGGAGTCGCAGGTAAGGCACGTCGGCGGGCTTGGCCAGCAGGTCTGTGTTCCGCAGGCTGAAACCCTCACTGAACCGCTGGCTGAACTGATACCCGAACGCCCCCGTCACCGTCATGTTGTCACGCGGGGACCACCTAACGCCGGCTTCCATGGCCTTACGCTCAAAGAAGATCCGCCGATCCCCGCTGGTTTCATCCCTATGAAACCCCTGGGCAGTGTCCGTCAGATGCGAAAACAGCGACAACTGTTTTTTGTAGATGTGATAGTCCACGCTGGCCTCGATTCGGCTCAGCAGCGAATACCGCGCGGTTACGGCGACCTCATCAATCGGCGTCCATTCGATCAGCAAAAATGGCACACCCACCGTGTACTTCAGACGGTCATTGACCAGGCTGCGATAGGCGATGCCGGGCAATGGAACATCGGGCAGAAACGTGCGGCTGCCGTCGTAGTCCAGCCCGAAGATCAACGCCCGGTCCTTATCAAACCGCTTGCCCACCAGCACTGTGCCCGTGTAATAAACCGCGTCGGGATCGGCAAACCAGCTATCGCCGGCATACCCCACGCCGGCAATTGCCAGCACAAACCATTTGTCCCCGATCAACCCCACGGGTGAACCGACACTGAACCCAGTGTTCACCAGATGATCCGGCAGGGCCGTGTTCGGCGTGTCGATTTGAAGTTCGTTAAACTTAAACCCGACAACCGGACTTTCGATCCGATCCCCGAGAACCCGCCACCGGCCCAGTGCGGCATATCCCTGCATCTGGAATGAGTCGTCGGTCTTGCGCAGGTGCGATTGGCCGAACAACGTGCTCGATCCCAGCAGGTTAACTCGTTGCTTGTCTTCCCAAGGATTGATGAGCATCTCCGGCCCGGTCTGCGCGCTAATTTTGCCCGCCAGCAGGAGGAGCAGACAGAGCCAACAGATGCTGTGCCGATCTCTGAGCTTCATGGATAGCAGTATGCTGGCAGTGATTGAATCCCGCAATGATTAAATGGTTCTGGACGCAAGCCGGCCGATGCCTATACTTTTGCCCTCTCCGGGCCCGTAGCTCAATTGGAAGAGCACTGCCTTTGCAAGGCAGGGGTTGCAGGTTCGATCCCTGTCGGGTCCATGCCGGTTTTTCTGTCCGCTCTGACTGTTAGGGTCCGAAAGTCGGAAAATCATGATGGCCCATGTCCTCATGCCAAGCCCGCCAGGCGGGCGCACTTCTTTGAAAACGATTCCAGCGTTTCGTCGATCCGCAACACCAGCTCCTCCGCCGAGATGGATTTGGGTAAATACATCCGCGCGCCTGGCGCGGTGTTTGCGCGGCCGACTTCCTGCGAAGTAACCAGCGCGGTGAGAAAGACGATCGGCACCTTGGACAGTTCCGGGTGATTGAGGAAGTGACCGGCCAGTTCACTGCCGTCAATTCCGGGCATCATCACGTCCAGCAGGATCAAATCGGGAGCGAATTCCATGGCCGTGCGCACGGCATTCTTGGCGTCATTTTCAGGCCGTACTTTGAACCCGCCATGGGATTCCAATTGCAGTTGTACTAATTCCGTGAAATCTGGTTCGTCATCGACAATCAAAATGCGTTTCATATCGGCCTCCGTGCATCCCTGTCTGATAGAGGTCTCGGTCGCTCGAAATGTCTATTCTGCTGATCATAGTCACCACCGGCGCGCCGGTTCCATTGGGGGCCCGAAAATTAAAGCCTATTCACCGCGACCCCGCAGCGGTCAACCGGCGGGCAAAGGCTCGCCACTCCGTAGCGTGCCCTGACAGGAACTGCACAGGTATTCGTTCGTGGCACAATGACTGATCCGTTTCTCTAGCAATTGCAGGATCAGGTCGTCAATGCCAATGGTCTGCGTGACGTGATAACGCGTCTGCGGGAAGCGCAAAGCTGCGTCGGCGGTCAGTCGGGGGATGTCCTGTGTCCAATGCTTTCCAGGCCCAAGAAAATAGGGGCAAACGACGATGCGCTCGGCCCCGCGGGCGACACAACTTGCATACGCGCTGGCAATCGACGGTTCGGCCAGTTCCATGTGCGCCGGCTCAATGATCGAGTATCGATCGGTAAAGCGCTCGGCGAACCTGGCGGTCACCTGTTCCAGCAGTTGGTTGCTCTCGTCGCGGCGCGAACCGTGATCGACAAGAATAATTCCGGTTTTCATAGCACCTCGTTCTGTTGGCAAAATCGTTACGACTGACTGCCATCGCGGCCCGAACCTGCGAGCCGGTGGTGGGGGGAAAAATACTACGGACGGGCCACGAGGGCCGCGGTGCCTTCCATCATTTTTCCGCCACGTGTGAATTTCAAAACCACCATGTCGCCGGGCTTGGCAGCGGCCAGCGCGTCCACTAAATCGGCCAGCAAGTTTATTTTCTTTTCCCCGAAACCCACCAGCGTGTCGCCGGCCTTCAGGCGGGCCTTGGCCGCCGGCGAGTCGGGCACGGTCGCCGCGATCATCACGCCTGGAGTTGACCGATCTGAAGTCATTGCCGGCTCAATGCCCAAGATGACGCCCGCAGGCGTGCCGCTCAAGCCGGGAATCCGCTGCATATCCTTGTCAGCCGAAGTAACATAAAGCTCTTTGGGCATCTGCGTCAGCCGCTGGGTCACTTCAACGCTCAGGTCAATCACCTGGTCCAGCCCCGCAAAGTTAATCTTTTCAACGTCGTCGGTCGGGCGATGGTAGTCGGCATGAATCCCGGAGAAGAAAAACAGCACAGGAATGTGATGCTGCGCGAACGGCGTGTGATCGCTCGGCCCGATCCCGCTATTGCCGATGCTTTGCAGCATGAGTGGCGAGTGCACATCGGCATCCCGGAGGATCGGCTCGAACGAAAGCGCCGTTCCGCCACCACCGACGAGCAGTTTCTCGTCGCGCACGCGGCCCACCATGTCGAGGTTGAGCATGGCGACGGCTTTATCCAGCCCCATTGGCGGATGTTTTACAAAATAGTTTGACCCGAGCAATCCAATTTCTTCGGCCCCGAATGCGACGAACACGATCGACCGGCTGGGTGGTCCGGCGCGCTTGATCCGGTCGGCGATGGCCAGCATGGCCGCAGTTCCGCTGGCGTTGTCGTCGGCACCATTATAAATCGCTCCGTCGGCGCTGGGTTCTGTTGTCGGCTGGGGGGCTAATGTGGGTAGGCCATGCACGTTCATTTTCCCGTGGCCGAGGTGATCGTAATGCGCCCCGACGACAACATATTCCCCGGCCGTTCGGCCTGATCCTGGCAGCATCGCCATCACATTCCTGGCCTTGCGGGTGATTCGATCCATGCTCACTCGCCCCGCGACGGTCACGCTGTCCAGTTCCGCCGATGCCGGGTTGCCTGTCTCGTCAATCGCTTCCTGGAGCGACGTCAAGTTCTTCACTGATCCCAGTTTCAGCAACTCGTCGGCGAATTCCTGCTTGATATGCACTGCGGGCAAACCGGCGGTCTCTTCCCCAAAACTTCTGAAAAACCGCATCAACTTATCATCATCGCCGTGATGATTGGGGGGATTGACCAGAATTACCCCCGATGCCCCATGATCGGCCGCGTTCTGAAGTTTCAGGCTGATGCTGGATGCTTGCGATAACCGGCCCGACTCCGGCTCAAAGCGGCTGTTGCCCAGCGCGTCGTGCGGCTCAAAACGCATCATCAGCACGACTTTTCCGCGAACGTTCATATCTGCATAGTCGTCGTAATGGTGTTCCGGACTGGTGATGCCGTACCCGACGAAGACGATCCGTCCTTCGATCGGGCCGTCGGCCGATAGCGTGGACGGGATGAACTGCTCACGGAATTTCAGGGAACGATCGCCGAAGGAAAATTGCGTTGCCGGATCAATCTGGCTGGACCAGAGCACGTCAAAATTCTGAAAGTAATCGGCCATGCCGGGCAGGGGCTTGAGGCCCATGTCGGCAAATCGAGACGCAATGAGCTTGGCCGCGCGATCGGCGCCGGACGAATCAAGCCCGCGGCCTTCCAATTCGTCAGACGCCAGCGCGCGCACCATGGCCTGCGGAGTGGAAAGGTCGGCGCTTTTTGGTCGGCTGGAGCAACCGATGACGCTCGCTAAAAGCAAAGCCAGCGCGCAGCGGGCAAGCTGGGTCTGGCAGTAAGCGTATCGAACGGAAGGAAAATAGGTCTGACGTTTCATTTGAACGGCGATTGTAGCCACGTAATTTCGGACTGTGCAAACGACAGGTTTCAAAATTCGCCTCGGGGTCGACAACCTGAAGCGCTCCTCTTGGATGGCCCCGCCCGCGAAGAAAGGGGGGCTGAAACCGGTGCCGAACGAAACCTCGGCGGGGCCATCGCGTACGTGGCCATGGTCTGAAGAGGCCAGCCAGGAAGGAGGCCGGTGAGGAACGCCCACGGCCCGGCAATAGGGGCTAACGCCGCGCGGCGAAAAGGTCAGCCAACGTCGACTTTTATCACCCCGCGTTGCCGCTTGACCGCGATGATTCGCTGCTTCATCTGTTCAAAAAGCGGGCGAGGATCGGGCAGGTCGCGCAGTTCCAGTCTGGGGGTGGTTTGGTCGGCCGAGACGATGATGATCCTGCCGACGCCAAGGATTCGGTCGCTGAGCGACTGATGCAGTTTGATGTCCTCGACGTGCCAGAGTTCCAGCGTGTCGATGTTGCGGGAGAAGATGCCCGATTCGACATCCACACGGTAATTGCTGATGCGATAGCGGACAGATTTGGTCAGGATGAGTGGGACAAAGAACATGCACGCACCGGCAAGCACCAACGCCAGCCCCAGCCACCAGGCCACTCGAAATCCGAAATATCCCCCGACGGCCAACCCAATGCCCACCAAGGCATAGATCGAGAAAGTGAAAATCTCCCCCCGGAGTTTTGGTGAACCATTGAAATAGACCTCCTCGCGGTCGTCCGCCGGGCGATGAGGGTCGGATTCCGGGACCGTCGAGGGCTGCGTATTGGGTTGCGTCATGGCGGGCTTCCTTTGGCAAGATTTTCGATGCGCCGGAACATTTTCTCCGAAGTCGGGACGACGCTCAAGCGGCCGATGCGTAACAAGTCCCAGCCGGCAAACGCCGGATCGGCCTTGATCGTCGCCAGGTTCACCGGTGCCAGTAGTTTGCGCTTGGCCTTCAAATCCGCGACTACAATTTTCGGATTCGTTTCTTTCGGATCAGCATAAGCCGGCGAGACGATCTCGGCGATGCCCACGCAGGCCTTTTCATCGCCGGTGTGATAGATCAGGGCCAGATCGCCCGGACGCATCGTGCGGATGTGCTTGAGCGCCAGCGCGTTGGTTACGCCGTCCCACACCGCCTTTTTCTGCGCCAGCAGTTCCGCGAAGCTAAATTCTGACGGTTCGGTCTTCAGAAGCCAGAAAGCCATAGGTGATCGACGGGCGTCAGGCCCGCGGCCTCGTGGTATTCAGCGCGATGCCAAACTTTCTTGGCCGGCCGATCAGGTCAGATGCATTCCGCCATCTTCGCCGGCTTCGTCACCGGCCCCTAGCGGCTTACGAAAAGTCTGTCCGACCTTGCGCAGCAGATCGACGAAATCCACTTGGGCGATGTTGTAGGCCTTGATCTTCAGGTGCGACGACATCTTCATCTGAAGGGATTCCAACTGCCGCTGCTGTTGTGGGCTGACGGGCATTCCACTTTGCTCCTGCCGCATGAGCGTTTCAAATGCCTGCTGAAACTCGGTGAGTAGCCGTTTGGCGTCGGCGTCTGATTCGAGCGCCTTCTGCGCCGCCTTGTATTTTGCCACCGCCGGCAGTTGAGCCACCTTCTGACCCAGCTTGTCGGCTTCCTTCAAGATCTCATCCAACTCAACTGCCATGATGTTTCCTTATGAAAACGGATACTATAGATACAAATCGCATGAGCGTCGAACGTTATCACCGACAAACCCTTCTGCCGCAAATCGGCAAACGCCAAGCCCTGCTTGGACAGGGGCGGGTGCTGATCCTGGGCTGCGGGGCCTTGGGAACGGTAGTCGCAGATCAATTGGCGCGCGCGGGCGTGGGCTATTTGCGTCTGGTCGACCGAGACGTGGTTGAGGCAACGAACCTTCAACGACAGGTTCTTTTTGCAGAATCCGACATCGGCGCGCCCAAGGCCGTCGCGGCCGGCCAGCGTATCGCTTGCGTAAATTCTGAGATTCAGACCGATGCCCGAATTGTTGATGTTCATTCCGGCAATATCGAAACGCTGATGGAAGGCACGCAATTGGTGCTGGACGGCACGGACAACGTCGCTACTCGATATCTACTGAACGACGTTTGCGTAAAGAAGGGTCTGCCCTGGGTGTATGGGGCGTGCGTCGGAACCGAGGGACGGGTGATGCCGATTCTGCCCGATCAAGCCTGCCTGCGCTGCATTTTCCCGACACCCCCGGGCGCTTCGGAACTGCCCACTTGCGACACCGCCGGGGTGCTGGGCAGCGCCGCAAACATCGTCGGATCGCTTCAAGCCGCCTTGGCGATCAAAATACTGATTGGCGAGCCGATCGAGCCGGCTTTGACGGCTTTCGATGCCTGGACGGGCCGGTTCCACGCGATCTCAATCACTAACTCGCGTCGGGCGGACTGCCCCTGTTGTGGAAAGCGCAACTTTGAATTTCTGGACCGAGCGAGTGACTCGGAAGCGACGCTGTGTGGGCGAAACGCGGTACAGATTCGCCCGGGCAAGCCTGTGAACGTCGATCTGGCCGCAGTGGCCGGGCGGCTTGAGTCGCTTGGCACGGTGGAGCGGTCCGCTTACCTCCTGCGCTGCCGGTTTTGCGAATGCCCTGAGATTGAATTCACCCTGTTCCCTGACGGCCGAGCGATCGTCGGGGGCACGCACGAACTGCGTCGCGCGCGAACCTTATACGCAAAGTACATTGGGATGTGACGGCGGGGGGTGAGCCGGTGAGTACCTTCTGACCATCACCATGGGTTCCGCGACGGGAGCTACACGGTCTGCCACTCCCATCAACCGTCCCCGCGGCGGCTTGGGTAGGCGCCGGCGGAATTGGTGCGCTTTTTGGCGCCAAAAAGCGCACCAAGATTTGATCACTTCCAACAAAAATAATATTTTTTACAAATCGTTTATCTGAAGCGATTTAGGTGCGTTTTGGAGCACTCCGAGTTGCGCGAAAAGGCGCCAATTCGCGCACCAGCGGCCCTTAATCGCCCTTAGGGTAGAGGAGTATTCGTATGGCCAGCGACCTGTTCATTCTCTCAATCGTCTATTCAGCCGCGCGGGCTTGTGGGGCGGGCTCACCGCAGGACGCCCAGCTCGGACGCGGGGAAGCGTCCGGCAGAGCCGGACTTAAAATCTCGCCTGCTCGCCAAGGCGCGTGCATCTACCCCGCAGGGTATCCCTTGCCTTGGGCAATACGAGGGTCGCAACAAACGGGACCCCCCGAGTACCTGGCCGGACCTGGAAATAACCTCTTCGTGACACCCATGGGACCCCAAAGGGACCTCTTCGGGACCCCCTTTGGACCCCCTTTTCCTATTCAAACGGGCGAGAAATATGAAAAAATGCCTGATTTTTGAAGAAATCCGATCCGCGGCGCCCAAGCATGTTCAAGAGGCCCAGCAAGAGACGTTGTTGATGGTTTCCGCCTCGGTTCTGGCCCGGTGTACTGCGGGCGGAAGGGTGCCGGGGGGGCGACAATTACGTGCTAAACCCATAGCCAAAGGAAAAAAACTTGATCTAATACCCATTTTCCCCTAGACTTAGTAGGAATTGTGCAACAAGTGGCTTCTCGATCAACGTCGCGTCTGGGCCGGTCAGTGCTCGAACTGATCGGCAACACCCCGCTTCTGGGCTTCAGGCGCGTCGGTCCGCCCAATCCGGGGGTCCAAGTGCTGGCCAAGGCCGAATGGTACAACCCGGGCGGAAGCGTTAAGGACCGGGCGGCGCTTAGCATGATCCTCGACGGCGAGCGGCGGGGACTGCTCACGAAAGATAAAATTCTCATCGACGCCACCAGTGGCAACACCGGCATCGCCTATGCCATGATCGCGGCCGAACGCGGGTATCGAGTGAAACTGGCGCTGCCCGGAAATGCCAGCATCGAACGGAAGCAATGCCTGATGGCCTACGGCGCGGAACTTGTGTTGACCGACCCCTCCGAAAGCACCGACGGTGCCCAGCGGTTTGTTCGAGCGCTCGTCGATACTGACCCCGACCGCTATTTCTATCCCGATCAATACAACAACCCCGCCAACTGGAAAGCCCATTACGAAACAACCGCAATGGAAATCTGGCGCCAGACCGTCGGGCGGGTTACGCATTTTGTTTGCGGGATGGGAACCACCGGGACGTTCATGGGTGTGACTCGGCGATTGAAGGAACTGAATCCCCAGATCCGCTGTATCAACATGCAGCCCGATTCCCCGCTTCACGGCCTTGAAGGCATGAAACATCTGGCCAGCGCGCTGGTGCCGGGAATCTACGATCCCAAGATAGGCGACGATCAGGTGGAGGTGAGTACGGAGGACGCGCACAGGATGGTGTTGAAACTGGCCCGTGAAGAAGGGCTTCTGGTGGGCGTGTCGTCGGGTGCAAATCTGGTGGCGGCGATGAATCTCGCTGCCACCGTCGAGCAGGGCGTTATAGTGACGATCTTCTGCGACTCGGCCAGTAAATATCTATCGGAAGATTTCTGGTCTGAAGCCAGCAGCGAAGCAGAAAACTGGCCTTAATAATGAAGAATCTGGTTCAATGAACCCCATCGTGTTGACAACCTCGCAGGCCCGGCAGGTCGAAGTAGAAGGCGCGCGCGCCTATCCGAACGAATGCTGCGGAGTGCTGTACGGCCGCGATGAAGTGGGGGCGCGCGTTGTCGAGCGGATTGAGCCGGTGACGAACGATTTCGTTTCCGGGGAGCAGTTCCACCGCTTTTCCATCTCCGGCAAGCAACTGATGGCGGCCGAGCGCAGCGCCAGCGAAGCAAAGCAATTGGTCCTGGGTTTTTATCACAGCCACCCCGATCATCCTGCCCGGCCCAGCGAATACGACCGCCAGCACGCCTGGCCATTTTACAGCTATATTATTGTTGCCATTGCCGAAAAAACGCCCGGCGAAATGACCAGTTGGATTTTGGACGAATCGACCGAGCAGTTTTTGCAGGAGACCATTACAATCCAGTCATCCGAGACGCACTCTTTTTAGAAAGTAGATTATTATGCCTTTCAAACCTCACGGAAAAATCTTCAACGACATCACCGAAACGATCGGCGGAACCCCGCTGGTGCGCATTAACCGGCTCATTCCCGCCGGGCAGGCCATCGTGCTGGCCAAGTGCGAATTTTTTAACCCGCTGGGCAGCGTGAAAGACCGCATCGGCGTGGCGATGATCGAAGCGGCGGAGGCCGCTGGCAAGATCGCTCACGATACGGTGATCGTCGAGCCGACCAGTGGCAACACCGGCATCGCGCTGGCGTTCGTGTGCGCGGCCAAGGGATACAAGCTGATTTTGACCATGCCCGAATCGATGTCGATCGAGCGGCGACGCCTGCTGAAAGCATTGGGCGCGCAGGTGGTGCTGACTGCGGCCGCCGATGGGATGCGCGGCGCGATCAGCAAGGGCGAGGAAATCCTGACGCAGCACAAGAAGAGCTTCATGCCGCAGCAGTTTCAGAATCCGGCCAACCCCGCGATTCACCACGCTACAACGGCAGAGGAAATCTGGCAGGATACCGCCGGCGCGGTGGACATCCTGGTGTCCGGCGTGGGAACCGGCGGAACCATCACCGGCGTGGCTGAGGTCATCAAACCACGCAAGCCCAGCTTTCGGGCGATCGCGGTCGAGCCGGTGGCCTCTCCAGTGATCGCGCAGGCCATGAAGGACGAACCGCTTAAGCCCGGGCGGCACAAAATCCAGGGCATCGGCGCCGGCTTCGTGCCCGGAAATCTGGATCTCAAATTAGTCGATGAAGTCGTGGCTGTCACCGACGACGAAGCGTTTGCCTGGGCCAGGAGACTGGCCAAGGAGGAAGGCATCTTCGGCGGGATCAGCAGTGGCGGAAACATGGCCGCAGCCGCGAAGGTGGCGGCGCGACCGGAGAACAAGGGCAAGATGATCGTCACGATCATGTGCAGCTTCGGTGAGCGATACCTTTCCACCCCGCTGTTTGAAGACGAGGCCTGATGCCGGCAAAGATGTCTGAATCCAAATCGACCAACATCACCTGGCACGCCGGCGAGGTTTCGCGGGCGGATCGTCAGGCTCTGCTCGGCCAGCGCGGTTGCACCGTCTGGCTAACCGGGCTGAGCGCCGCAGGCAAAAGCACCATCGCCTGCCTGCTGGAGAGGAAGTTGATCGAGCGCGGCCGATTGGCCTATCGCCTGGACGGCGACAACATTCGGCACGGGCTGAACAAAAACCTGGGATTCAGCCCTGCGGATCGGACAGAAAACATCCGCCGCATTGGAGAGGTCGCCCGGCTGTTCACCGATGCCGGCGCGATCGTCATCGCCAGCTTCATCAGCCCGTATCGGGAAGACCGCAATGCGGTGCGCGCGCTGTTATCGGAAGGCGATTTCGTTGAAGTCTTTGTCCATGTGTCGCTTGAAACCGCGACGCGCCGCGATCCCAAGGGCTTGTACAAGAAAGCGATCGCAGGGCAGCTCAAAGGTTTTACCGGCGTCGATGATCCTTACGAAGCGCCCGAATCGCCTGAGATCAGGATAGACACCGAGCAGTCGTCAGCGGAAGAATCGGCAGGACGCATTCTTGATTATCTCTATAGTAATGGATTTATGAAATCTTGAACTGCCCGCACCTGGCAAACGTTTTTGGAGCGCGATATGAAAATGTCACCGGTCGAACTTCATTGCCATAGCACTGCATCGGACGGCACATGCGCGCCGTCGGAAGTGGCGGAGTTGGCTGCCCGCGGGGGCTTAAGCGCGCTGGCGCTGACCGACCACGACACCACCGCCGGACTGGCCGAATGCCAGCAGGCTTGTGCCCGCCTGGGGGTCGATTTCCTCAATGGCATCGAGATCAGCGCAGAAAATCCGTACGGCACCATGCACCTGCTGGGATACGGCATTAGCTCGGCAAGTCCCGTACTGGCCGATCTCACCCGGAGATTGATCGAAGGCCGTAACGTGCGCAACCCCCGGATCGTCGGCCGACTTCAAGAGCTGGGGCTGGCCATCAGCATGGAAGAAGTGGAACAACACGCCGGTGGTGAAGTCGTTGGTCGGCCGCATATTGCTGGGGTCCTGGTGAAAAAGGGCTATGTGTCGTCGATCAATGAGGCGTTTAATGAGTATCTCGCCCCCGGCGGGAAGGCTTACTTTGACAAGGAGCGGCTCAGTTCCGCACAAGCCATCGCGATGATCGGTAAATCCGGCGGGCTGGCCGTGCTGGCCCACCCGGTTCAACTTAACTGTTCCAATGACGCGCAACTTGAAACGACTGTAAAAAATCTGGTTGACCAGGGACTGAGCGGGCTGGAGGTGCTGCACAGCAGTCACACCGCCGAAGAGGCCGCCAAATACACTCGCCTGGCCGACCGCTTTGGCCTGCTTAAAACGGGCGGAAGCGATTTCCATGGGTCCAACAAACCGAACGTGCAGCTCGGGCGCGCGGCCAATCAACTGGTTCCGCGGGCCTGGTTTGATCGACTGCGAGAAAGGCTGGGCCAGTGAATTTTCTTCAGGACAATCAGCCTGTGCAAACGACCGAAGGCATCGATCTACCGACGCTCAATCCGCTCTTGGAAAAATCGACTCCTGCGCAGGTGGTGGAATGGGCGGTTGCTCAGTTCGGAAACGAGCTGGTGATGTCCTCGTCGTTCGGGGCCGAATCGGCACTGCTCATTCATCTGGCCACCAGCGTTTCTCCCAATATCCGCATTATTTTTGTGGATACGGGTTACCTGTTTCCGGAAACGCACGAATTCATGGAGCAACTCCGCCGGCGGTTCAACTTAAACGTCTGGAGCTATCACACGCGGACCGATCCGATCCAATATCTGCATCAAGCCGGCGAGGAAAATCCCATGTGGCGCAAGGACGTGAATGCTTGCTGCGCCGTGAACAAAAACGAACCGTTCGAGCGGGCCATGCGTGACCTGGCCCCCCAAGCCTGGCTGCGCGGCGTTCGGCGCATCCAGGCGGAAACCCGCAGAGCCATTGGGTTTGTCGAATTCAGTAAACGATACAACTGTTTTGCTATTTCTCCGCTATTAAACATGTCCAGCAAGGACATTTTTGAATACATGAAGCGGCACGATCTGCCCTATCACCCCTTGTATGAAAAGGGATACGCTTCGATTGGGTGCAATCCTTTAAGCTGTACCCGGCCGATCAAGCCGGGAGAAGATGGGCGCAGCGGCCGATGGTCGGGCACGGGCAAGGTCGAGTGCGGGATCAACATTAATCCCTCGGTGGATTCGTCGAGTTTGTAGAAAGCCAGGAATGGTTTGGGATGGACTTGAAGCCCATCATCATTGGTCGAGAAAATGGGCATTGGCGCGCCATAAGCTGCTGAATTGATTTGACCATTGAGGCCACTTACGATCCGTGACAATGATTCCACGCCGGAAAACCAGACAGATTGTGCTTGGAGATGACGCCCACGGAATCGTGCGCATCGGGGGCGACGCGCCGGTGTCGGTCCAGACCATGACCGCAGGGTACACGCATGATATTGATGCCTGCGTAGCAGAAATTCATAAGCTTTCGGCCGCCGGGGCCGATCTGGTGCGACTGGCGGTGCCGGAGAAGAAAGACACGCTCGCGCTGAAGGAAATTCTCCCGCAGGTGAAGGTGCCGATCGTAGCCGACGTGCATTTTCATTTTCAGCGCGCCTTGGAAGCCATCGACGCGGGTGTTCATAAAATCCGGCTCAATCCGGGGAATATCAGTGATGCGGCACAGGTGAAGGACGTTATTCAGGCTTGCAAGGCCCGCAAGCTGCCGATCCGCATCGGCGTAAACGAAGGCTCGATCGTCGAGCGCCGCGACAAGCAGAAACGCCTGAAGGAACTCGGCGGGGTGTTTTCGGACAATAAGAACGGCCACCTTCTGGCCATCATGGTGGCCAAGTTGGAAGAGTATCTGGAAATTTTTCAGGCCGAAGATTTTCATGACATTTGCATCAGCGCTAAGAGCATCGATCCGTTGCTGGTGATCGATGCCTATCAGGAGATTTCCAAGCGGTTTGATTATCCGTTGCACCTGGGTGTCACGCACGCCGGCCCGAAAGAAACCGGCACGATCCGCAGCGTGGTACCGCTGGGCCATCTGTTGGCCTCGGGCGTGGGGGATACGATTCGAATCAGCTACGCATCGGACCCCGTTTTTGAAGTGCAGGACGGCCTCGAGATGCTCTATTGCCTGGGGTTGCGCACGCGCGTAGGAGCGGAACTGATCGCCTGCCCCACCTGCGGGCGTATTCAGGTCGATTTGTTCAGCCTGGTGCAGGACGTTCGGAAGGCATTGGCAAGAGAAATTCGCCTGCCGATGAAGGTCGCGGTGATGGGATGCGTAGTGAACGGCCCCGGGGAATGCGAAGGTGCCGACATTGCCATTTTTGCCGGCGACCGGCGCGGGATTATTTATGTTCAAGGCGAAAAGGTCGCCAACGTGCCCGAAGAAGAGATCCTCGCTGCGCTACTGAAAGAATGCCGAGAATTTCAGGCGAAGATCGACCGCGGAGAAGCCCGGCTGGGCGAAAAGAAAGTGGACATTCTTCCCCCTGATCCGCTCGGAGCACTGGGCAGCGGGTGGGAAATGATCCCGAAGGAAAAGAGCCTGGCCCTGCCGGTCGTGAAATAACCCGACCGAGATCGCTGGCGTGCTTTTTATGCTTATGACCCCGCCCTTGCTCAACCTCTTCACCTTGCATAGCCGCAGCTGGCAGGACAACCGCTACGTCTATCCGGTTCTCAGCCGGCGGAGCCGCGGGCTGTCCATCGGTGTCAACCTCAATCCCGACAAGGTCTGCAACTTCGATTGCATCTACTGTTGCGTCGATCGACAAAACATGCCGGGAAAGGTCGAAATTGATCTGGCCGTGCTTCGAGATGAACTCGATGATCTAGTGAAGCTGGCCTCGGACGGAAGCATCTGGTCTATCCCCCCATTCGATTCCGCCGCGACCGAGCTGCGCCGTTTCAATGATATAGCCTTTTCCGGCGACGGCGAACCGACCAGTTTCCCACAGTTTCAGGAAGCCTGTGAAATTGCGTCAGACTGCCTGCAACAGCATCGGCTGGCGGATGTAAAGATCGTCGTCATTACCAACGCGACACTGTTTCATCAGCCGCGCGTGCAGGTGGCGCTGGATTACCTCGATCGGCATAATGGCGAGCTTTGGGCCAAGCTCGACGCCGGCACGGAAGACTATTACAAGCTCGTTGAACGCACGAATATTCCGTTTCAGCGTGTCCTGGACAATCTCCTTTTGGCTGGCAAGAAACGACCGATCGTCATTCAGTCGCTGTTCATGCAAGTGAACGGCCATGGGCCGGACGATGCCGAGATCGACCAATACATCCGCAGGTTGGAGGAACTGGCGAAGGCCGGGTGTCAGATAAAACGAGTGCAGGTTTATACAGTGGCGCGTCAGACCGCAGAGGCGTTTGTTCATCCGCTAGCGAACGGGCGCGTGGATGAAATCACTGCTCGCGTCCGCGCCATCGGCTTAAAAGCCGATGCATTTTACGGGCCGGTTTAGTCCTGCCACAATCCGTCGGCGATGGACTTGAGCGACGCGGGGTCGCGCACCCGCAGGTTTTGTCCGTCGGATTGGATTACCCCGGCCTCGTCCAGTCGCCGCAGGGTGCGCGAAAGCGTTTCGCTGGTCAGGTTCAAATGACTGGCGATGTGCTTCTTCAGCGAAGGCAGTTGCACCTCGGCGGCTCCATTTTCGGCGGTCAAGGTGTTAATCAGGCGAGCGGTGCGCGCCAGTGCATCGCGGAGGGTAATGTCTTCCAATAGCCCAACCAGACTGCGGACCCACAAGCACATTCCTGCCATAATCTCCAAACATAATTGGTGATTGGTTTTTAGGGCGCGCATGAAGGGTTCGGTGGGCAACAGTAGGCAACGGCTATCGGCGATGGCTTGGGCATTGGCGGGGCAGTTGAAGCCTCCGATGGCTGCCACCTCGGCGAAGGTTTGGCCGGGACTGACCAAGTGCAGCACATGTTCCTTCCCACTCGGCGACAGCTTATAGATGCGTACCAGCCCTTCTGCCACGATATAAACCCCCGGGCATGGATCCCCCTGTCGAAACACGCTCTGACCCGCCTGCACTTTCTCCCATTTCGCCATCCCTTCGAGCGTGGCCAGATGCGGCCCTTTCACACCCCCAAATAGGGGGCAATGACTTAACACATCGTTGATGCCGTTTTGCATAATTTGCCAACAAAAACACCCCGGCTTGATCTATATCAAGGCAATCGGTCGTCGCGGGAAGAATAATCCCCACCGTGTTGTTTACCACTTGTTTCGTTTCTACCCATACAGGAGCTTTGGATGTTCTGCAATCAATGTGAGCAGTCTCGACCCGGCGGATGTGCCGTCACGGCCGGCGTTTGTGGCAAAGACCCCGACGTACAATCGCTACAGGAAACCATTCTTTACGGCCTGAAAGGCATGGCCGCCTACGCCAATCACGCCCGCAGGCTGGGCAAATCAGATGAAGGCGTCAGCGCATTTATCGAAGAAGCGCTTTTCGCCACCATGACCAACGTCAATTTCGATATTCCCTCGTTACTCGAAATCGCGATGGAACTTGGCAAGCAGAATCTGAAGGTGATGGAGATGCTCGATGCCGGGCATATCGAAGCTTTCGGCAATCCATCGCCGGCGCAGGTGAAAGAAGGCACACAGGCCGGTCCGGGAATTCTCATCACCGGACACGACATGGTTGATCTCGCGGATTTGCTCAAGGCCTGTGAAGGTACGCCCGTCAAGGTGTATACGCATGGCGAAATGCTGCCGGCCCATATGTATCCCAATTTGCGGAATCATCCGAATCTGGCCGGGCATTTCGGAAGTGCCTGGCAAGAGCAACGTAGCGAGTTCGCGGCGTTCGCCGGGCCGGTGGTGGCGACGACCAACTGTATCGTCATTCCACGAGCCACTTACGCCGACCGCATCTTCACCACGCGCTACACCGCAGTCCCGGGCGGTACGCGCATTGAAGGCACCGATTTTTCGCCAGTGGTCGCCAAGGCGTTGGCGTGCCCGCCTTTGGTTGAGAACGTCGTCAAGACGACGACGGTCGGCTTCCATCGCACGGTGCTGCTGGAGGCCGCGGGGACGATCGTCGACGCTGTCAAGGCCGGCAAGATCAGCCGGTTCTTTCTCATCGGCGGGTGTGACGGCGCGGAAAAAGGTCGAAACTATTTCGCCGAGTACGCCGCAGCCACGCCGGACGATTCGTTCATCCTCACGCTCGGCTGTGGAAAATACCGCATCCGTGACCACGAATACGGCACGCATCTGGGCTTGCCGCGACTGTTGGACATGGGCCAGTGCAACGACGCCTACGGCGCGATCGTGGTCGCCGGCGCGTTGGCCAAGGCGTTTAACTGCACGGTCAACGACCTGCCGCTCACGCTGGTCATTAGTTGGTTCGAGCAAAAGGCAGTCGCAGTGCTGCTAACGCTCCTGAGCCTGGGCGTGAAGGGAATCAGTATTGGCCCGCGTCCCCCGGAATTTGTCACGCCGAACGTCTTCAGGATTTTGCAGGAGAAGTTTGACCTGCGCCTGACCGGCTTGGATGCCAAGGCCGACCTGGAAGCGGCGATGAATTAACCCAAAGATCTGAACGGTCTAAATGCCTAAATAAACGGGCCGGCTTTTCCTAACGGGATCGCTGGTCCGTCATTTTTTGCTGGCGGTATTGACCCACTGGAGAAAGCGATCGATGGCTTCGGCCACTGCCTGCGGATTTTCCATCGGGGACAGGTGCCCCGCAGCGGGGATCAGGGCAAGCTCGGCATCGGGCACGGCCGACTGGAGGCTTTGGCCAACCGCCGGCGGGGTGAGCAGATCATGCTGGCCGAATACCAGCAACGTCGGCCGATGAAATTCAGACAACGTCGCATGAAAATCATCGCGGTCACGCATAGCCAGCAGGGCGTGTTCGATGGTTTCAGGCGGACACGATTCCATGATGTCCCGTAACTCGGCCTTGATCTCCGGTCGATCGGTCGCCGTTTCCGGTGCCAGCATTTTGGGGAGCATCGCTGTCGCGACGGCTTTGGAACCGAGCGATCGCACGGTCTGGATCATCTTATCGCGCCCGGCTTTGGCTTCAGGTGAATCCGCATCGGCCTTGGTGTCCATGAGTATCAGGCCCTTCAACAAAGCGGGATATTTTCCGGCAAATGCCTGCGCGACATATCCACCCATCGATAGCCCGCCTAAGACGCACGGCGCCAGCCCCAGTGCATTGATGAGAGCAAAGGCATCATCGGCCAGTGTATTGATCGAAAACGCCCCCGACGGCCCGCTTCGGCCAAACCCACGCAAATCCGGACAAATCACCCGCCACTTTGAGCTTAAATCTCCACTGACGGCTTGAAATATACGATTGTCCAGCGGAAACCCGTGTAAGAGCACCACCGCCGGCCCGGCACCTTCATCAGAATAGGCCGTTTCAATTCCGCTGATTTGGATCGATTTCATGTTTGTCTCCATTGGAAGCCGCATATTTGATCGATCCGCCGGCCGAGATCAATCCTCGGGAATAGTATCCATCCTCCAATTGTGCCGTCGATTCGATGATCAGGTCTTCGGGCTGCGATGTCGAATTCATCTGGCACCATGCATGAAGCCCAACGACGGGGCGATCGTTTTAGCCAACCCGCGGATTCTCTTCCTGAGCGCACCCACCACGAGCGAGGGATTGCAGGTCCAAACTGGCAGACAATATGGGGCAAATGGCGGTACCAGTTTGACAACCGATCCAAGCTGTCCGACAGTGATGGCCTATGGCATCGCTTCCAATGGTGGCAATCGTCGGTCGGCCCAACGTGGGAAAAAGCAGCCTGCTTAATGCACTGGTGGGCAAGCTCATCAGCATCGTGCAGGACATGCCGGGGGTGACGCGCGATCGGATTTCGATGCCGCTGCTGCTCCGCGACAAATATGTGGAGCTGGTGGACACCGGGGGGTACGGATTTGTCGATCCCGATCAGTTGACCGAACACATCAAGCACCAGATCGAACTGGCGATGAACCGCGCGGATTTGGTGTTGTTTGTCGTTGATTGCCAGACGGGGTTGACCAGTGCCGATCAGGAAATCGCGGCGCTGCTGCGCCGCAACGACATTAAGACGGTGCTCATCGCGAACAAGGCCGACGGGCCGACCGCCGACGCAGTCTTGGGCGAGTTTGCCCGGCTGGGGCTGGGCACGCCGGTGGGGGTGTCGGCAATGAACGCCCGAAACATCGAATCGCTTTTTGACGCCATCGCGGAGAATGTCGATTTAAGCCAGGCGCCAACCGAGCTACCCGCCCCGCAGATGATGCTGGCGATCGTGGGGAAGCGTAACGCGGGCAAGAGCACCCTGGTCAACAGCGTGGCCGAACTGTACGAAGGCCACGGAGACCGCGTGATCGTCTCGGAAGTGCCCGGGACTACTCGCGACAGCATCGACGTGCGCTTTGAGAAGGAAGGCAAGACGCTGGTGGTGATTGACACTGCCGGCGTGCGCAAGAAGCGCATGATGGTGAGTAACGATATTGAGTATTACTCATTTCATCGGGCCGAGCGGTCCATTCGCAGGGCCGACGTAGTGCTGATGCTGATCGACGCGGTGGAGGCCATCAGCGAGCCGGACAAGAAGCTGGCGGGGTACATCGTCGAGCAATTCAAGCCGGTCATCATCGTCATCAACAAATGGGACCTGGCGATGATCGAACTGAAGCAGCAGGCGCAGGAGGCGGGGGAGGAATATGACGATGCCGCCATTAAGGAAAAGTTTCGCATTTATCTCGAAGCCGAGCTTCGGCAACTGGATTACGCCCCCCTGGCGTTCATCACGGCCAAAGACGGCCGCAACGTGCAGCAGGTCATTGATCTGGCGCAGCACCTGTTCAAGCAGGCGCAGACGCGCTTGACAACGGGCCAGCTTAATCGAACTGTGAAACAGATTCTGGAGGAACGCAGGCCTACCACGCCCCTTGGCAAACGGGCGCGAATTTATTACGCGACGCAGACGGACATTCAGCCGCCGACGATCGTGCTGTTTGTGAACAATCCGGAATTTCTCGACACCGCCTATCAACGATTTATGGTCAATCGTTTCCGCGAACTGTTGCCCTACGCCGAGGTGCCAATCAAGCTGCTGCTGCGCGGAAAGCCGAAATCCACCCCCGCCCAGCAGGAAGAAATCCCCGATGACGACACGGTGGGAAGGAAAGTTCCTCCCAAGCCGCGTGCTAAGCCGGCCCCCCGGCGGGCACCGCAGGCGAAGCCGCACCCCAAGCCGAAGGTCCGCGGGCCGAAACGGGGTATGCGGCCGCGCTGACCGCGCGGCGCTTCACCCGATCAAGGCGCTGGCTGACGGCGGCTGCTGGGCTGTGCAGGTCAAACGCCCACCAGTGGGACTTTGTATTGCTTGCACACTTTCTTCAACGCGTCGGCAGCTACTTTGAATAAATCGGCGCCGGTTTCGCCGTGCGAATGCCCCGCGAACTTCAGGTGCGGTTCGAGGCTGACCCAGCCGCGATACCCGCTCTGGTACGCATCGGCCAGAATCTCACCGATGTGCCCGTCGCCTTCACCGGCAGGTGCCACTTTTTTGTCGGCCTTGATGGCATCTTTGATATGAATGTGCGCCGTGTAGGGCTTGAGCCTCGGCCAGTTTTTCAGCGGGTCTTCACCCGACTGGACGAAATTGGCGAAGTCGAACGCGGTGCGCAGTTTCGGAGAGTCGATCGACTTCATCAGATCTTCGCACCCCTTGACGAATTCACCGTAAATGCCGCGTTCGTTTTCGTGGACGAGGATCACGTTGGTGGACTTGATGTACTCAACCTTCTTGTGAAATCGTTCAATGACTTCCGCGCGGTGTGGTTCAATATCGCCCTTGCCCTCGCCACCGGCGGGGTAGTAGCTGAAAACGCGAATGAAGGGTGCGTTGAAAAAAACCGCCAGATCGACCGCGATTTTGAACCGGTCAAAATGCTCCTCCCAGGGCTTGTCGATGGCGACCTTGCCAATCGGTGACCCGATGCAGGCCACGCCCATGCCATTGGCCGCAAGCTTGGTTTTCACTTCGTTGCGGAGGGCTGGATCGAAATCCAGCACGTTTTTCCCGCTCACACCTCTCAGTTCGAAGTCGGTGACAGTGTTGGCTTTACAGACGCTGATCTGTTCGTCGATGTTGGGGGAGATTTCATCAGCAAACGCGGCGATCTTCAGCATGGTGGTAATCCTTGTTTGGGGCCTAGATTGTCGAGCCTGCCCCGGCATTCAGCAGCCGATCCAAAGCGGCGACACTCGCGGCTTGTGGGGCTGATCGACAGGGGAGATAGTAGAGAATTGCGGGCAGGGCTTGTCAAGACCGGTCAGATGGGTATACTGCCCCATTCCACTGTAGGAAGCGTTTTGGAGAGATAATAATGGCAGTGAAGCTGCGTTTGAAGCGATTGGGCCGAAGCCACCATGCATTTTACCGTTTGAATGCGATCGACTCGCGTTCGCCACGGGACGGTCGGGTGATCGAGGAACTAGGCACTTATGATCCGATGCTGAAGGACAAGGCCAAGCGCTTTGTCGCCAAGCTTGATCGGTGCAAGCACTGGTTGGATACCGGCGCGGTTCCGAGCGAAACCGTGTCGAGCCTGCTCAAGCGGGCCGGCTTGGAGCACAAGAGCCTGCGTCTGCCCCGACCGGGCAAGCCAAAGCCGGTGGTTGCCGATCCTAAGGCCGCAGCGGTTAAGGCTTAATTCGGGCTGGCGTGGACTGCCTGGCCGGCTGACTGCCACTGGGCGGTTGGCGCGCATGGGCATTTGATTGTTCGACGGATCAACTCAGCCCGCGAGAGCTATGCGACCGTGCCTCCGAATTGACGTGGTGACGCTCTTCCCGGAGATGTTCACGCCGGCGCTCGAGACGAGTATTCCGAAGCGGGCTGCGGCCAAAGGGCTGGTTGAATACCGGCTGACGAACCTTCGGGATTTTGCCACCGACGCCCACAGATCGGTGGACGATAAATCGTTCGGCGGCGGACCGGGCATGGTGATGATGGCTCCCGTAGTGGTCGATGCCGTCGAAGCGATTGAGAAACAGGACGCCCGGCCGTGCGTGAGAATCCTGCTGTCGCCGCAGGGACGGGTGTTCGATCAAAAAATGGCCGAGGAACTGGCCACCAAGGATCGCCTGCTCCTGATTGCCGGGCGATACGAGGGATTCGACGAGCGGATCATCGATACGCTTGCCCCGCTGGAAGTGAGCATCGGCGATTATGTCTTGAGCGGCGGCGAACTGGCAGCGATGGTGATGATCGACGCGATCGTCCGGCTGTTGCCCGGCGTGCTGGGTGCCGAAGACGGTGCCGCCGACGAAACCTTCGCCGACGGGCTGATAGAACACCCGCAGTACACCCGTCCGCGGGAGTTTCGCGGGCTAAGTGTGCCGGAAGTGCTGCTCAGCGGCGACCATAAAAAGATCGCCCTCTGGCGGCTTGAACAGCGAAAGTTGCGCACGCAAAGTCGGCGGCCCGATTTGTGGCAGGCGCATTTGGAGAAACGGGCCGGCGAACAATGACGCAATTAACGGGCTGAATTTGCTTCAGCCGCAGAATGGTGAAACAAACGCCAACGACTGATTGGAAAACTTGATTCCTCCTGCCTGGGTTGTCAAACCGGTGAGGGGGAGAGCAGAACCGGAGACAACCATGACCAACACGATCCTGAACCTCGTTGAAAAGCCGCACCTCAAGAGTGACGTTCCACAGTTTGCAGTGGGCGACACGGTGGATGTACACACGCGCATCATTGAAGGCGAGAAGGAACGCATTCAAGTCTTCGGCGGGATTGTCATCATGAAGAAGGGTGCGGGGATCAACGAAACCTTCACCGTCCGCCGGATCGTCAACAACGAAGGCGTCGAGCGAATTTTCCCGATTCATTCGCCATTCATCAGCAAAGTGGTGGTCAAGCGTGGCGGAGAGACCCGCCGGGCCAAACTCTTCTACCTGCGCGACCGCGTGGGCAAGGCAACCCGCCTGGCTGAAAAGACGGTAACCAAGCCCTCCGAAGCCAAGGTCAAGGACAAAGCGGCCAAGCAATTGGCGGCATCTCCCACCTGACGAACAGGTCGGATCCGCATTACTCCCCCGGTTCCACTCCGACGGCTCGCAGCAATGTGGGCACGACGAATTTTGCGCACCCCGAGCCATTGGGGTAGGCGCGATCTTGCACGTATTCGCCGTAGGCGGCGGCGCTTGTGTCTTGCAGGTTCCATGCGAGATTTTGCAGGTGCGAATCGCAGGCATTTCATACTCTAAAATGTCGCTCGCTCGCGCCGCTTTGCCAATCGACAATGTTAGTAACACCCGGCGAAAACTGGTCAACTTTCTTGCGGGAAGTTAGGATCATCGTATGGGAACCACAGCGACTATGACCAAGCAATTTCTTGCATTTGATCTCGGTGCCGAAAGCGGCCGCGCATTATTGGGAACCCTGAACGGCGGCCGGTTGGCGCTGGCGGAAAAACATCGGTTTGCCAATCCAAACGGGCGTATGAACGGGCACCTGCAGTGGAATCTGCTTCAGCAGTGGGAAGAACTTAAAACTGGGTTGAGAAAGGCCTGTGCCGGTGGGGTGCGGATCGACGGCATCGGGGTGGACACGTGGGGAGTGGATTTCGGCTTAATTGGCAAATCCGGCGAGGTACTGGGCAATCCCGTCTGCTATCGAGACGGGCGAACCGACGGGATCATCGAACGGGCGTTTCGCGGGATCCCGCGGGCCGAATTGGTCGCGGCCACGGGCATTCAGTTGATGCAGTTCAATACGCTCTTTCAGTTGCTGGCGATGCAGGAGCAGGGGTCGGACATTTTGCACGCGGCCGAGACTCTCCTGTTCATGCCCGACTTGTTCAACTACCTTTTCACCGGCCAGCGTAAGAGCGAAATTTCCATCGCCTCGACCAGTCAGATGATCGATCCGCAGACGCGCACCTGGGCGACGAAACTGGTCGGTCGATTCGGTCTGAATCATCGACTGCTGGCCGAACTGGTACCATCGGGCACGGTGATCGGCCCTCTGCAAAAGGCGGTGCAAAACGAATGCGGCGCGGGCGATATTCCGGTCATCGCGCCTGCCGAACACGACACCGCCAGCGCCGTGGCCGCGGTCCCGGCCGATGGGGACGACTGGTGCTACATTAGTTCAGGTACGTGGTCGCTCATGGGTGTGGAACTTCCCCATCCGATCATCAATAACAAATCTTCTGAATACAACTATACCAATGAACTGGGCGTTGGCCGGACCGTGCGATTTTTGAAGAACATCATGGGGCTGTGGCTGGTGCAGGAGTGCCGGCGGCAGTGGGCGATGGACGGAAAGGAAAACACCTACGCTGAACTGACGTCCCTTGCCGGGCAAAGTCAGGCGTTTTCTGCCGTAATCGACCCGAACCATCAGGCGTTCCTGGCGCCGGGACAAATGCCCGAAAAAATCCACCGGTTCTGCGCCGAAACCGCTCAGCCGAAGCCGGCGACGATTGGCCAGACGGTGCGCACCTGTCTGGAAGCGCTGGCACTGACGTATCGCAAGACAATTGAGGGTCTGGAAGACATCCTCGGTCGCAGGATCAACGTCATTCACATCGTTGGCGGCGGGACACAAAATGAACTGCTCAATCAAATGACCGCCGACGCCTGTGGGCGCAAGGTGGTGGCAGGGCCGATTGAAGCCACTGCCATCGGCAATATCCTGGTGCAGGCGATGGCACTGGGCTTGGTAAGAGACCTCCCAACGGCTCGCAAGATCGTGCGTGATAGTTTCCCGGTGAAAACATTCACCCCGCAGGATTCGGCGGCCTGGGATGCCGCCTACGTTCGGTATCAGTCGATCATTGGTCGATGAGGCGCCTGCCCTTGTATCAGCGGCCCGAAACCGTAAAACATCCCTCGTGCCCGATTTAACTACGAATCTTGCCGGACTGACACTGCCGTATCCGACGCTCACGTGTAGCGGAACGTGCGGATACGCCTTTGAGTACGCGGACTTTCTCGACCTCTCTCGCCTGGGAGCGTTTGTCACCAAATCCATCACCCGCGAAGAGCGCCCCGGCAATGAGCCAACGCGGATCGTTGAAACCCGCGCGGGGATGCTCAATGCCATTGGCCTGGCGAACGTTGGATTAAATCGCTTCCTGAGCGAAAAAGTTCCGCTGCTCGACAAAATGCCGTGCCCGGTGATCGTGAACGTCGCGGGTCATAGCTTTGACGACTATGTGGAAACCTGCGCAGCCATGCACGCCTTGCCGTGCTGCACCGCTGTCGAATTAAACGTTTCGTGCCCGAACGTAAAGGACGGTTTAACCTTTGGCACGCATCCGGGGCGATTGAAGGAACTGACCGGCGAAGTCAAAAAGGTGCTGCCGACAAAGCCGCTCATCGTCAAGCTTTCGCCTAACGTCGAAGACATTGTGGCGACCGCGCGGGCGGCCATTGAAGGCGGTGCCAATGTTCTCTCGCTGGTCAACACCTTCACGGCGATGGCCATCGACATTCAGAAGCGTCGCCCGCGACTGGCGAACGTCACCGGCGGGCTAAGCGGCCCCGCCATCAAGCCGATCGCGTTGCACCTGGTTAGCCGGGTTTATCGCCAGATTGCCAAAAGTACTGGCACCCCGCTGATTGGCATGGGGGGCATCCAATACTGGCAGGACGCCGTTGAATTCATCCTTGCTGGCGCCAGCGCTGTAGCTGTCGGTACGGCACTTTTCGTTGATCCGTCTACGCCCACGAAGATCGTCCAGGGAATCGACCAGTATCTCATTGGGCAGAAGATCGACCGACTCGCCGACCTGGTGGGGACGTTGCAATTCCCGACGTGATTGCGGCAGGCTTCTGGCGTCGCCTTCATCCGACAAACCGTACTACCCGTGGACGACTACTTTACTTTCGCCAGATGCGATTCGATCTGCTGCGGGCCGATGTTGGCATTCTGCAACGGCTCGATCCGATAGACGCGCCAGCCCTGCTCCGAATCCCGCCAGTCGAATCGCCAATCCGTCACCACCGGCTGATCCATCGTGCGGTCCTGGACACTCAGGCAGCGGATGTCCGATGTAATCAAATCCCCGCTCCGCCGCGTTTCCATGCCCGTGATCGACACGCTCTTAAGCCCGATGTTTTCCGCCGACAGTTTGGCGCCAGCCAGCAACAGTGCCTTGTTGCCATAAGCACTGAAACTCACCTGCGGATCGAGCAATCGCTCGAAAGTATTCCAATCCCTCGTCGCTACGGCCTGCGTCAGTTGCCGCGTCTGCTTGACCACGGTTTCGGTGGGCGTGTTTATCAGCCACGCGGTTGCGATAAAGATCAGCCCCACCAGCAGAATGCCCAGGCCGGCGTTGCGTTGCCCGCGGTCCTGCGTCCGGTTGGCCTGCCAGAAAAGCACGGTCCCGACCAGCAGAATCGATGTCGGCATCCACCACGGCGGGTTGAAAAGAAGATCAAGCATATCTGCCACTACTTTACCAATGGCTAGCAATACTTGCACTTGCATGCATCCCGTCACACGCGTTTTCACCCGAAAGCAATGTCCTTGGGTTTGGGGTCTCTGTACAGCGCCAGAAACACCGATACACTCATGCGGCTGACAAACTCTTGCTACAACATTAAGGATTACTGTTATGCCAAATGCTCCTATTCACCTCCGCTGCGAATACGCCACGAACCCCCTGGGCATTGATGTCATCATTCCGCGACTTTCCTGGCAGTTGGACGATCTCCGCCAAGGCGCGATGCAGAGTGCGTATCAGGTGCAGGTGGCGGGGTCACCCGAGCTATTAGGCAACGGCAAGGCCGATTTGTGGGATAGCGGGCAGGTGAAGTCGGACCAGTCAACAGGCATCGAATACGCGGGCTTGGCGATGAAATCGACCCGGCGGGGTTGGTGGCGGGTACGGGTTTGGGATCAATCCAACGAGCCGACGCCCTGGAGCGAATCGGCGTGTTGGGAAATGGGCCTTCTAAGCACGGCCGACTGGCGTGACGCGGCGTGGATCGCCACACCGATCGTCGGAGGAGGGCGCTCTTATCCGCCGACCCCACTGCTGCGACGCGAATTTGAACTTCCCGACAAGCCGCGATGCGCACGACTCTATATGACCGCGCTTGGGCTGTATGACGCGGAACTCAACGGCCAGCGGATTACCGAGGACCAGTTCCGGCCCGGATGGACTGATTACAGTAAGCGCGTGCAGTATCAGACGTACGATGTCACTTCGCTGTTGCGCACCGGCGCCAATGTCCTGGGCGCGATGCTCGGTGACGGCTGGTATTGCGGGAAACTGGGATGGTCTGGCCGGCAGCGGTATGGCGATCGACCGGCCCTCAAGGCGGTGCTGGTTGTGCAATTTGGTCCGGGCCAGCCCGACGTGGTGATTGCCACCGACGATGCCTGGCGTTTTGCCCTCGGTCCAATTCTCCAATCGGATATCCAATGCGGGGAGAGTTACGACGCACGGTATGAAATCGCCAACTGGTCGAGTCCGGGCAAATCTGCGGGCAGTTGGATGCCGGTACAGACGATGGAAGCGCCGGCGGTGGCGCTTGTGGCACAACGGTCGCCAAGCGTCCGGCGCGTGGCCGAACTCAAGTGCGTCGCTGATCCGGTGATGAAGCATTCCAACGAGGGCGCACTGCGCTACATCTTTGATTTCGGACAGAACATGGCTGGTCGAGCCAGACTATCATTGCAAGCCCCGCGAGGGGTGGTTGCCACGCTGCGTTTTGCCGAGATGCTGCAAGATAACGGCGAACTCTATACGGAAAACCTCCGCGCCGCGACCGCGACCGATACCTACACCTTCCGTGGCGACGCAGGGGCCGAAACCTTCGAGCCGCGATTTACCTTCCATGGCTTTCGTTACGTCGAAATTGCCGTCACTGTCGGCAAAGGAATCAAAATAGATCGCGACACACTGACTGCGATCGCGTTGTCATCGGACACGCCGGCGACCGGCGAATTTGAGTGTTCCGAGGCGATGATTAACAAGCTGCAAAGTTGCATTCAGTGGGGTCAGCGTTCGAACTTTCTTGAGGTTCCGACCGATTGCCCCCAGCGGGACGAGCGCCTTGGCTGGACCGGCGACGCCCAGATTTTTATCCCCACCGCCTGCTTCAATTCCGATGTCGCGGCGTTCTTTACCAAGTGGCAAGATGACCTTTCGGACACGCAGTCGCCGGCGGGGGCGTTTCCGTCGGTCGCTCCCAATCCCGGGCTGGTGGGCAACCCCGATGGCGGGCCGGCGTGGGCCGATGCCGGCATCATTTGCCCCTAGACGATCTACCAGCATTATGGTGACACGCGCATACTGGCACGCCACTACGATTCGATGCGAAAATTTGTGATGGAGTTCCTTCCCTCCACCACCCGCGATGGTCTGCGGTGTCATCCGCTTGATCGTTTTCATTCCTATGGCGACTGGCTCGCGGTGGACGCCCGCTCGCCCGACGACACGCCCACGCCAAAAGACCTGATCGGTACTGCGTACATGGCCCGTTGCGCCGAACTGTTGCACCGCATAGCGCTTCTATTGGGCAAACCGGCAGGCGAACTCGCTGCCATCAAGGCCATGCGCGACCGCACGGTCGCTGCGTTTAATCTACATTATGTCACGCCCGCCGGTCGGATCATCGGCGATTCGCAAACGGCTTACGCCATCGCTCTGGAATTCGACCTATTGCCCGAAGCCTTGCGCCCCGCAGCGCTCGATTACCTGGTCCGCGACATCACCCGACGCGGAAACCATCTCTCTACCGGCTTTGTCGGTACTCCGCTTCTGGCCCCCGTGCTTTCGCGCTTCGGGCGCACCGATATTGCCTATCGTCTGCTGCTGCAAACCACTTATCCCTCGTGGTTCTATCCCATTTTGCAGGGCGCGACGACGATGTGGGAGCGTTGGAACAGCTACGTCAAAGGCGTCGGCTTTGGCCCGGTCAGCATGAATAGTTTCAACCATTATGCCTACGGCGCGATCGGCCAGTGGATGTATGCCACGATCGCGGGAATTCGCCTGGACGATTCGGCCCCGGCTTACAAGCGGTCAATCATTCAGCCTGAGCCGGCCAGTCCGCTCACCAGCGCCAAAGGTCGATTGATGACACCCTTCGGCCCGCTGGCCAGCGCATGGACGATCGACGGCGAAATGTTCAATCACCAGATCACCATTCCGCCCAACACCACCTCACGGCTGGTGCTGCCACAGCAGGTTGATCCGGCCAGCGTCGAATTTACCTCGTCAGCCAAGCCGAATCGAGGCCAAGCGAGAGAAATTGAACTGCCCAGCGGAAGTTACACCTGGAAGGGCCACTACAGGCCCGTTGCGCCGTAACGGCCGCAATTCACCGGAGCTACGGACATGACTGATCCACGTTACACCCGACTGGCCGACCTGCTTGTCAACTACTCGTGCGCAGTGAAACCGGGTGAAAATCTCCTGATCGAGGCGACCGATATCCCGACAGACTTCGTTACCACGCTTGTCGAGCACGCCACCAAGGCCGGCGGGCGTCCGCTGGTATTGCTGAAATCGAACCGCGTCAATCGGGCGCTCATGCAGCACGCAACCCAGCAGCAATGGGACATCATCGCCGACGTCGAGCGGCGGCAGATGGAGCAGATGCAGTGCTACATGGGCTTGCGGGGCAGTTTCAACGTATCGGAACTGTCTGACGTGCCGGCGGAGCAGCAGAAAATTTATGAATCGACGGTTTGGGAGAAAGTGCATCACGATATTCGGGTAAAAAAGACCCGGTGGTGTGTGCTGCGCTGGCCCACATCCTCCATGGCGCAGATGGCCGAAATGAGCACCGAGGCGTTTGAGGACTTCTATTTCAACGTTTGCACTCTGGATTATGCCAAGATGAGCCGGGCCATGAAGCCGCTGGTGGAAATGATGATGAAAACCGATCGTGTACGCCTGAAAGGCCCCGGCGAGACCGACCTGTCCTTCAGTATCAAGGGCATTCCCGCTATCGGCTGTGACGGCAAACTGAACATTCCTGACGGAGAAGTCTTCACCGCGCCGGTGAAGGAAAGTGTTAATGGGATTATCGCTTATAACTGTCCGACGATGTATCGCGGGGTCACGCATCAGGACGTGCGCCTGACGTTCAAAGATGGCAGGATCGTCAGCGCGACTTCCAGCAATATCGCGAAGCTAAACGAGGTATTGGATGCCGACGCCGGCGCACGTTACGTCGGCGAATTCGCCATCGGATTCAACCCCTATTGCACCAAGCCGATGAAGGACATTCTTTTTGATGAAAAGATCGCAGGGAGCATCCATTTCACGCCGGGCGCCTGTTATGACGAGGCCAGTAATGGCAACAAAAGCACGATCCACTGGGACCTTGTGATGCGGCAAACGCCTGAAGCCGGCGGGGGGGAAATATGGTTCAACGATCGATTGATCCGTAAGGACGGGGTGTTCGTGGTGAAGGAATTGGAGGGCCTGAACGCGGAGAGGTTGAAATGAGCGATACACGAAATTGACTGGTTGCAGTTGTGATTGACGGGCCGGATGGTGGGGAAAATCAAGGCCGGCCAGTCGCTTCTTCGTCCCGTAGCTGCGGGTATTGAAGGAGTCCGGGTACGAATTGCATGCCTTTTATATTTGGCTAAGCCGGACTCGACGGGCCTGAAAGCGAGTTTTGGTCCGTGTTCGAGCCGGCAGGCAAGAGATCCCTTTTGAAATGATTCTTCGGCGATATTTTCTTGGAAGGACGAACTCGGTCAATCTATATCTGCCGTTGGCAACGCCTTGGGGGTTATACGATAATAGTGCCCGCGGGAATTTGAAGGTGGTTGCCCAAGGCGGTGATGCCGAAACGTCCAAAGTCCATGATCTAAAGGTGTGGAATGCGTTTAAGAATGCGATCGAGCAAGATGTGTTGTGATCTGACAGGCCGCATTCGAAACCGAGCGCTGATCCGCAAGGCCATGCCCCGAGCTTCACAGCTCGCCGTCCAGAGCTATGCGCTCCATGGCACTCCGATTTCATATACCGTAAAAGGGAAACTTATGACCGAAACTCCGACATTGAAGCAGGCGGGCACCCGCCGGTCTGCCTGACGTGCAAGCCACTCATCTTCCTATCGACGTTTATCTGCCTGCGATCCTTCGATCGCTGCGGGATCAACCCAATCTTGTCCTGATCGCCGAACCCGGTGCTGGGAAGACCACGCGCGTTCCACCGGCGATTGTTGCTGCCGGAATTCTCTCGGCCGATCATCCGAATCTGGTCATGCTTCAACCCCGGCGGGTGGCCGCGCGGGCGGCTGCGACACGTATCGCCGAAGAGCGGGACTGGACGGTTGGCCGCGAGGTGGGGTATCACGTTCGCTTCGATCGAAAGATATCTCCCCAGACTCGCTTACGCGTTCTCACCGAAGGTATCCTCACGCGGAAGCTTGTCGACGATCCCTTTCTCGACGGCATCGGCGCGGTGCTTCTGGACGAGTTTCACGAGCGCTCGCTGCACACCGACGTGTGTATTGCGCTGCTGCGCGAGGTACAGCAGACGGTTCGCCCAGACCTGAAACTCGTGGTGATGAGCGCCACCCTGGACGCCGATCCGGTAGCTCGGTTCCTGGGCAATTGTCCGATCCTAAATGTGCCGGGACGCACGTTTCCGGTCGATATTTCCTATCGGTCCGGCACCGCCGACTTTCTAGAAACGCAAGTGGCGAGGGCTATCGAAGAGACACCGGACGATGGCGACGTGCTGGTCTTTCTCCCCGGAGTGGCCGAGATTCAGCGTTCGATGGATTCCCTGCGCGGTTTTGCCGACCGCGAGCGGGCCATACTGCTTCCGTTGCACGGCTCGTTGCCGGTAGACGAGCAGGTGCGGACGCTCAAGCCGATGAATCAGCGGAAGATTGTCCTTGCGACAAACATCGCCGAAACATCGCTCACTATCGACGGCGTTACCACGGTGATCGATTCGGGACTGGCGCGTGTGGCGTCGTTTGACCCGGCCCGCGGGATGGATCGGTTGGATTTGCAGCGCATCAGCCAGGCCAGCGCCCGCCAGCGTGCCGGACGCGCGGGGCGCACACGCCCGGGTCGGTGCATTCGTCTTTGGACTGAAAAAGAGCAGCACCAGTTGGAAGAATTTGATCAACCGGAGCTTACCCGGGTGGATTTATGCAGCACGGTCCTGTCGCTGCACGCCTGGGGCAAGGCCGATGTGCTGGGATTCGGATGGTTTGAACAGCCGAGCGCAGCCGGGGTGCAATCGGCCGAATCGCTATTAACGATGCTGGGCGCGCTGGCCGATGGCAAGATCACCTCGCTCGGGTCGGACATGCTGCGGCTTCCGGTTCATCCCAGGTTGTCTCGGCTGATGATCCAGGCCGTGCGCATGAACGTCGCTTCGATCGGAGCGGCGATTGCGGCTCTCTTGAGCGAAAAGGACATCGTTGCCCGCTCACCCGTCGGAGAGTCCCGCGCGGTCGGATCGGCCCGCTTTCACGCTTCGTCTGATGTCCTGCTGCGCTTGGAATGGATGGATAAGCCCCACGAGGGCATCGATCCTGCGGCGGTCTCGGCTGTCAAGCGAACGCGCGACGAACTGCTGCGCAACGCGGGGCACCGCAAAGCCGATCGGCATCCGTCGGACGACGAGTTGCTTAAGCTAATCCTGCTGGCCTATCCCGATCGCGTGTGCAAGCGCCGCAGCAACGACCCATCCACCGCTGCGATCGCCGGTGGCGGGGGTGTCAGGCTGGCCGCCGAATCGTGCGTGCGCACAGGCGAGTTGTTCGTCGCGGTGGACGTCCGACACGATCCGCGCAGTGTCAAAGCTGAGGCATTGGTCCGCATCGCCAGCCGGATCGAGGAAGATTGGCTGCGCGAATTTTTCCCGCAGGCGGTCCGGCAGGTCCGCGAACTGATTTTTGACCAAACCCGGCAAGCCGTGATTGCCCGCCGAACCGTCTCTTACCATGACCTCGTGCTGATCGAGGACGCCGACGGCGCGGTCGATCGCGCTGGTTCCGGTCCCGTGCTTTATCAAGCCACGCGGCATCGTGCCCGGGAAACTGTGCTGGCCGACGAAGCAGTTACGCAACTGGTTGCGCGGCTGGCGCTAATGCAAGATCAGCTGCCGCAGCACCCCTGGCCGACGTTCAACCAACAGTTGTACGAAGAATTGCTGGAGGAAGCCTGCTCCGGCCGTAAGGCTGTCGAAGAATTGCGGCCGGCGATGTTTGTTGAGGCCCTTAAATCGCGATTGGTTTATCCTCTGGATCGGCTGCTGGAACAACACGCCCCGGCGTCGATTGAGGTCCCGACCGGCAATCGGATCCAGGTGGAGTATTCGCTGACACGTCCGCCGACGCTGGCGGTGCGATTGCAGGAGCTTTTTGGCTGGACGGAGGGACCGAAAATTGCCGGGGGCCGGGTCGCGGTGGTACTGCACCTGCTGGGTCCGAATTACCGCCCGGTACAAATCACCGACGATCTCGCGAATTTCTGGAAATTAACGTATTTCGCTGTTCGTAAAGATCTTAAGGCAAGATATCCGAAGCATTCCTGGCCGGAAAATCCTCTTACGGCAACCCCGGAAGCCAAGGGGAAACGTCGCCGCGAATGAGTCTCAAACAAAATCTTCCCATCCGCTTGATATCGTACTAAGCCAGTCCTATATTAGAACGAAGGCAACCAATGTTCTGTCTAAGCAAGAAAGTTGACTACGCCCTGACTGCCTTGGCCTATCTGGCCGAGCGGCCCGAGCGCGTGGCCTCGGCCCGGGAAATTTCGCGAATTTTGAAGCTGCCCGGCGCTTTGCTCATGAACATTCTGAAGCAACTGCAGCAGCGGGAGATTTTGCAGAGCACCCGTGGAGTTAAGGGCGGCTACAAAATCGCTTGCGACCTGAGACAAGTGTCGCTTTTTGATCTCATGCGGTTCGTGGAATGTGAACACGGGAAGGCTGATCACGAGGCCGGTCCAGAAGGACAATGTGCCTGTGACGACTGCAAAGGCTATGAATTGCAACTGGCTCGAAGTTCCTCACAAGGCCCGGTGCAAGCACTGCACTTTAAGCTGATTCGATTCTTGAAGGACGTGAAATTGTCGGATTTGGTTCTGCCCGGCCAGCGGATCGACGTTCCGCTGGACGGACTTGGATTTAGTAAAAAGCCGGCGCGTGTAGCGCTGGTCTAACTGTTGTCAGATAAAGCTCAGTAGAACGGAGACTATCGTCATGATTATTTTGAGTGAGATTGCCGCCAAAGAGATTAAGAGCATCATCAAAGACCAGGGGCTGCCCGAAGTCGCAACGCGCCTACGCGTGGGCGTGAAAGGTGGCGGGTGCAGCGGGTTTTCGTACATGCTTGACCTCACAGAAGAGCCTAAAGGTGAGGCCGATGAAGAACTCGAGAGCAACGGCGTGAAGATCCTCTGCGACATGAAGTCTTATCTTTATCTCAATGGCGTGGAGATTGACTTCAAGGACGAAGTGATGGGCCGCGGATTTGTCTTCAAAAACCCCAATGCGACCAGCAGTTGTGGTTGCGGCAGCAGTTTTTCGGCGTGATTTCGTCGCGTAAGCGCCATCGCTCGCCCTCTGGTCCTGCAGGGATCGGCCGGCCGGTGGCTTTATCGGGCCTGTATATTTCTGTCTGAGAATTCAAAGTAGTAAGCCATCATGCCAACAGCAGAAACCGAAATCGAAACCCTCGCCAACCGCGAGTATCAGTGGGGCTTCATTTCCGATGTCGAAGCCGATGAAGCCCCGCCGGGTCTGAACGAGGAGATCATCCGCTTCATCTCCCACAAGAAAAGCGAACCGCAGTGGATGCTGGATTGGCGTCTCAAGGCTTACAAGGTCTGGCTGAAGATGGAAGAGCCTCATCACTGGGGCATGATCTCGTACCCGCCGATCGATTATCAGGACACGATTTACTATTCTGCCCCGAAGCAGAAGAAAAAGTCGCTGGACGAGATCGACCCGGAGTTGCTGGCGATCTATGAAAAACTGGGAGTGCCGGTCCACGAGCGCAACGCGCTGCTGGGCGTCGAAGAACCGGCCGCGCCGTCCATTGCCGTCGATGCCGTGTTCGATTCGGTATCGGTGGTCACAACCTTCAAAAAAACGCTGGCCGAAAAGGGCATCATCTTCTGTTCCATCAGTGAAGCCATCCGCGAACATCCCGAACTGGTCCAAAAGTATCTCGGGTCGGTCGTGCCTTATTCGGACAACTTCTTTGCCACGCTCAATAGCGCGGTCTTCACCGATGGGTCGTTTGTTTACATTCCAAAGGGCGTGAAATGCCCGATGGAATTAAGCACTTATTTCCGCATCAATGCAGCCAAGTCGGGCCAGTTTGAGCGCACGCTCATCATCGCCGAAGAAGGCGCCTCGGTAAGCTATCTGGAAGGCTGCACGGCCCCTCAGCGGGATGAAAACCAATTGCACGCCGCCGTCGTCGAACTGGTGGCGATGGACAACGCATCGATCAAGTACAGCACCGTGCAGAATTGGTTTCCCGGGGATCCCAAGACCGGCAAAGGTGGCATCTACAATTTCGTCACGAAGCGCGGCGCGTGTCGGGGGGCCAACAGCAAAATCAGTTGGACGCAGGTGGAAACCGGCAGCGCCATTACCTGGAAATATCCTTCTTGCATTCTGCAGGGGGATAACAGCGTGGGTGAGTTCTATTCGGTCGCCTTGACGCACCATTTTCAGCAGGCCGATACCGGCACGAAGATGATCCACATCGGCAAGAACACCCGATCGACCATCGTCAGCAAGGGGATCAGTGCGGGAAAAGGGCAGAACTGCTATCGCGGGCTGGTCAAGATAATGAAAGGCGCAACCGGCAGCCGGAATTACACGCAGTGTGATTCGCTGTTGCTGGGCGACAAGTGCGGCGCCCATACCGAGCCGTATATTGAGGTCCGCAATACCAGCAGCCGGGTGGAGCACGAGGCCAGCACCAGCAAGATTGGCGAGGACCAGCTTTTTTATTGTAAGACCCGCGGGATCAGTCTGGAGGACGCCATCAGCATGATCGTCAGCGGGTTCTGCAAGGACGTCTTTAAGGAACTTCCGATGGAATTCGCGGTCGAAGCCAAGAAGTTGCTGGGCGTGAGCTTGGAAGGGTCGGTTGGATAGTTGCAGTGAGGCACCGGCATTTGAGCCGGTAGCCCGGAAAACAGGAAAAACGACATGTCCGCATTACTCGAAATCACCAATCTGCATGCCCGCGTGGCCGGGCCAAACGGTCGCGAAATTCTCAAAGGCGTGAACCTGACCATCCAGTCCGGCGAAGTCCATGCCATCATGGGCAAGAACGGCTCGGGAAAAAGCACGCTGGCGCAGGTGCTGGCCGGGCGCGATTGCTACGAAGTGACGGCAGGATCGGTTTTATACGACGGCAAAGACCTGCTCGAATTTTCCGCAGAAGAACGGGCACGCGAAGGCGTTTTTCTTGCCTTCCAATACCCGGTGGAAATTCCCGGCGTGAGTACGGACTATTTTCTCAAGGCTGCGGTGAATGCCACGCGCAAGCACAAGGGCCTGCCCGATCTCAACGCCGCCGAGTTCATCAAGGTGATTAAAGAGAAAATGAATCTGTTGAAGATGGACAGCAGTTTCATGCGGCGTGCGATCAACGAGGGCTTTTCGGGTGGGGAAAAGAAGCGTAACGAGGTTTTCCAGATGGCCGTCTGCGATCCGATCCTATGCCTGATGGACGAAACCGATAGCGGGCTGGACATCGACGCGCTGAAGATCGTATCGCACGGTGCCAATTCGCTCAGACGGCCGGATCGGGCCATTATCATGGTCACGCACTACCAGCGTTTGCTGGATTACATCAAGCCGGATTATGTACACGTGATGATCGACGGACGAATCGTAAAAACCGGCGGGCCGGAACTGGCACTGGAACTTGAAGCCCGCGGGTATGAGTGGGTTGAAAGGGAAGTAGTGCTGGCGTAAAGGCCGCGCGGAAGCCCAATGACCGGACGCCGGAAAATGATCCAGTGATCGACGAAGCCATGAGATAACCATGCCACAGCTAGCAGAAGAAAATGACCTGTTAACGCACTTTGCCAACGCACCAGTCCCGGCATCGGGCGTGTCCTGGCTGGACGAACTCCGCAGGGCGTCACTGGCCCGATTTCATCAGATGGGTTTCCCGGGTCCAAAGGAAGAGGCTTGGCGGCACACCAACTTTTCCCCCATCATCCGCCAGCGATTTCGCCCGGCGCATTTTTTGGTTAATGGTGACGGGCAGTCGCTTTATGAAGAATTCACCTTCGGCGATGACGCCGCCATCGAACTGGTTTTCGTCAACGGATTTTTCGCGCCGGATCTCAGCAAGACCGATCCGGCGATAACCGGCCTGACAATCAGTACGATCGAAGAGGCGGTGCAGTCGCACCCTGGAATCGTCGAGCGTCATCTGGCCCAGCAGGCCGACATTGAGCGCAACGCATTCGTCGCGCTCAACACCGGTTGCCTGTCGGCTGGCGCGTTCCTTCATGCCGATGCCGGCGTGCGCGTCACTCGCCCGGTTCATCTGCTGTTCATCTCAACTAGCTCGACGGAGCCAACGCTGTCGCATCCGCGGGTGCTCGTGGTGCTGGAAGATCAATCGCAATTGCGCCTGGTGAGCAGTTTCGTCGGCAGCAAACGCGGGATTTATTTCAGTAACGCCGTTACGGAAGTCATTGCCGGGCAGGATTGCCTGATCGATCACTGCACGCTGCAACAGCAAGGCGAGCAGGGCCTTGCGGTAACGACAACGCAAGTGCTCCTGGGCGAGCGCAGCAACTATATTTCGCACGTTGCCACTCTTGGCGGAAAACTTACTCGCAATGATTTGAATGTGGTGATGGCCGGGGAATATGCGCAAGCCACCGTCAATGGCCTGGTCTATCTCGGTGGCGATCAACACTGCGATAATCACACGCTCCTGGATCATGCCAAGCCCAACTGCCCCAGTCACGAACTGTATAAGCAGGTGCTGAGCGAATCGGCTTCATGCGTTTTCAAAGGGAAAATTCTGGTCCGGCCCGATGCCCAGAAGACCGACAGCAAGCAGTCCAGCAAATGCCTCCTGCTGAGTGACGATGCCTTTATGAATAGTCAGCCGGCGCTGGAAATTTATGCCGACGACGTGAAATGCACGCACGGCAGCACCATCGGACCGGTGGATGAAGAGCAAATTTTCTATCTGCGATCTCGCGGGGTCAGTCTGGATGCCGCCCGGCACCTGATGACCTATGCGTTCCTTGCCGATATCACCCGGCGGATCAAAGTCGAGCCAGTCCGCAGGCGTTTAGAAGGCTTTTTCGCCGCAAAACAAGGCTTACCGCAGGACATCCGCATCGCCGATCTCGCTGCCCACGATGAGGCAGTGGTCAATCTCTAGATTGTGGCCGCTGCATTCGTAAATCCACCACGGCACTGCGTTTATGCCTCGCTAATTTCGGGGTCCGATAACTTGAAATCCCCTTCTGCTTCGGTTATTGGAGGGCGTGACCATGCGTTCGCACGGATGAGTTCCGACCGCGTGCAAAGAACCAGTGTTCCGCGAGCTTCGAAGGAGTATTAAAATGGCTGCCAAGAAACCCCCCATAAAGTCCCCCGTACCCGCTGTCCGAAAAATGCCCGAAGTGGCCAAGTCGGTCAGCACGCCCGTCCGCAATACCGCCGTCCCCAAGACGATCAAGCCAATGCCGGCCGGCGCGAAAGAGATCACCTCTGAGATGATCTCCAAGCGCGCCTATGAAATCTGGCAATCCGGCAAAGGCGGCAGCGAGCATGACAATTGGACGAGCGCCGAAACCGAACTGCGCTCAAAGCGGTAATCACGAGCCTGCCGAAGTAATAATCCAACGGTCTTGACGTTGCGTCCAGACATCAGGGCGTTTTGCGCCCGGCGATGGTCAGTTGCGGTGTCCTTAAGGGCATCTCAACTTAATTCATTCTCCAATCTAGTGTTGCATCCGGTCCGACGCCCGTTTTTTGCGTTTTCTGCCGGAATCGTATTCAATGGCCCCCGAAGTTTTTCGGGAATGGTCTTTGGATGCGGTATTTCGCTTACGGCTCTAATTTGAACTCCCGTGCGGTGACGGAGTGGTGCCGTCACCACGGCCTGCGACCGCCAGTGCTGAAATCTGGCCGGCCGGCTGTGTTGGACAATTACCGGCTGAGTTTTCCCATTTTCAGCGAATACTGGGGCGGAGGGATCGGTGACATCGTTTACGATCCTGGAAAATACGTCGCCGGCGCGCTGTTTGACTTAAGCGACTCCGATCTGAAGACGCTTGACGCCAAGGTGGATCGAAAGCTTGACGCTCAAGGGAATGAAGCGGGCATCTACAAGCGCATCGAAGTGTCGGTGGCGCCGCTGGGCAAAGGCGATCCGGTGAAGGCCCTGACCTATCAGGGCACCAGCGCCGAGCGCTACCACATTCCCCCCACGCGGCACTACATGGATCTGGTGCTCCAGGGGGCCTACGGCTTCGGTCTGTCGATGATGTGGATCGCCTATTTGCAGAGTTTCAGCATCCAAGCCGGCCGCAAGCCCCGTCCGCCTCAGAATCCGTCCCCATAAAGCCGTAATACGCCTCTTCCCCAGTGGTAAACCTACGCGCGGGATTTTGGAATCAATCTCTGTCGGCGGCGTCTTTGCTATGAAGATTTCTGCCGCACAGGCGGTAGTGTTTTTATTGGGCGGTGTCTATAGATGGTGTCGTTCGTTGACACATTTTGTCGGGCCTGATAGAAACTTGGTTGCAAGCCTGAAAAGGCCGGAGAGTTAGCCCATCCCCACAAGAACTCGTTCGCGGTTTGAGTGTCGCGCCTGTAGGGCCGTCGAAAGCCCGGCATAAGGCCGCAGAACGAATAGGAGCATTCATGGCGTTGCGTCGTAGTCCGCGTAAGTCAGACATGATCCATCGTGCCGTCAAGTCCGTGATCGAGACACTCGAACCGCGGATGATGTTGACCACCGTGACGGGAGACTCCACCTTCGAGTATCAACAAACCGAAGGGGACGCGCAAGGGTTGATCCGTATCACGACCGGGCCCAACACGACGGTGGAGGTGGTGGGGTCATTGGTGGATGAACAGAACCTGGCGGTCGTAGGCAATATGCCCGGACGATTGAACGGGACGAACGTTTTTGGCGGAGTGGCCGGAACGGACGGCACCGAATCCCTCGGAGGGATCGGCACGCCGGGCACGTTTAATATGACCTCAATCGCTACCGGTACGGTCGGGGCGTCCAAAGGTGTGCTTTACACCCTCAACGCCACGCGTAAGCAGGGTGTGGGCGCAGACGGCAAGCCGGTGACGGTTGGCGATCTTCAACTCGTCCAAATTGTCGTCGACGCCAACGGCAACCCAACAAGCATTAACGTCATTGCCGACCTGACCGATGCCGTCACGCAGGCGCCGGGCAACGCCATGGACTGGGCGGCGGCCAACGGCACCGCGCCGGCTCCCGCGCGGATTATCTTGAGTGTTGAGGCCGCAGACTTCATGCCTGATCTCAATGGCAATGTCGATTCCGGCCGGCTCTTTTTCGTTGCCAAAGGCGGGACCAGCAAGATTCCGCAGCTCTTTAGCGTGGATGTGAATTCCGGGGACCCTGCTGGCACGGTCAAAGCGTATAACGGAACCTTCGGGGCCGACTACGGCGGGGTCGAAACCACCGTCAAGTCCATCGTCTTCGATCAGACCAGCGCTTCGACGGCGACGCTGTATGCCTATTCCAATGTCGATGCCAAGCAGTGGCTCCTCTATTCGATCGATCCGAACAATAGCAGCGGGCGAATCGGCGAAGTCGAAGTCACGGATTATGGCACGGTGGTCAACGACTTGGGCGGGCTTGCCATTGTCAATGACAATCCCAACGCCCTCGAAGATTATCTTTATGGCACGCGCACGGGCACGACGGGTCCGTCTGGTGGCGCTGTGCCCGCAGCCGGCGGTGGGGGCGCAGCGGCACCGGGAGCTGCCGTGGCCGGAAGTGGTCCGCACCTTATCAAAATCCGCGTTGCCAACAGTAGTCCAGCCTATTTCGGTCATGCCTTCCCAATCGCTGGTTTGAACGCGCCATTTGACACGACAGCGCCGATCCTTGGCAGCGATATCCAGGGACTGACTTTCGTTCCTGGTATTACGGATTCGTTGCTCGACGCGACCGACCAGGCAGGCGATCCGGTCTCCGGGTCGTTCATCGGCATCGATTTTGCCAGCAAGCAATTGGTGAAAATTTCCCACCAAGTTCGCCCCCCTTCGGCATCATTGTTCTCACTTTACATCTCGCAGGGTGACGAGAACAGTTTCATCTCGATTGGCAATGTCGCCAGGAGCGCCAAGGCCACTGAATTCCTTTTCCCGGCTGCCGAAGCGGTCATTCGGCCCTTTACCGGGACGATCGGCGATCTGCACGTCAAAAATAACGACCCACAAACAGCCGGTCAGACGCCGATTGTGACGGTTTCGGCGGGCGGGGGGACCGGTTCGGTCCTCATCGGCCTCAAGACCCGCGACGCCGACAATGACAAGAAGACGCTCGATGATCTGCACCCCGTGACCGAGGCCACGCTCGTGGACGGTTTGGGCACGATCGATGCGTCGGCGGATTTTCTGCCCGATTCGGCAGCCAATCTGCCTGCCGGCATCATCGTTGCTGACGGAATCAACTTCGGCAAGATCCTCATCGGTGGAACGGTCACTGGTATCGTCTCAGTGGGCAGCAGTCTCAACCAATTTTATGCCGGCTGGCTGATTACCGGTGCCAGCGATGGCCTTGCCCCACTCGAGGCCGCTCCGACGGGAACTTTCACCGCCAACAACGGTGAAATTCGAGACCTCTGGGTGCAGGCGGACGTGGGCACAGGGACGACAGACAAGGGAACCTATACCACCGGGTTCAGCGTCGATGTGCAGGGGCGTGTACAGCAATTCCGGGTCTTGAAGACTTTCCAGGGCACGGTGAATGTGACCAATGCTGCCAACGCAGGTTTCCTGCCCACAGACCAGGTGGAAATTGAAACTCGCGCGGCAGATCCGACCGGGTTGTTCCAGGCTGGCTATATGGCCGAAGCCGCCACGTTTAATAACGACACGTTCGATACGGCTCAATATCTCGGCACGATTTCCAGCAATACCTTCGAGACTAACCCACTCAAGCAACCGACCGTCTCGCTTTCCGGTACGCTTCAGAGCTTTTCGGCGGGCGACGTCAACGATTACTATGGGTTTGCCCTGATGGCCGGCCAGACAGTGGA
>JBBQSU010000003.1:0-63894 GCA_038234815.1 Tepidisphaerales bacterium
TGTCCCACCGGTGCCGTCGCCCGCGACTCCACCTGCATGACGCTCGGCGGGGGGTTGGACACGCGCGCGATTGTGGTGCGCTTTTTGGCGCCAAAAAGCGCACCAAGATTGGACCCCTTCCAAAAAAAATAAATATTTTTATAAGCCCTGTGCCGGAAAATGGTTAGGTGCATATTACGGCACTCCAAGTTGCGCGAATTAGCGCCAATTCGCGCACCTGTCGCCCTTAGGAACCCTTAGGGTAGAGGAGTATACTTATGAGCATCAGCCAGTTGATTGCCTTGATTGCCCAGTTAGCCGCAGGTGTTTGCGCCGCAAGATTTCCCTTTCTTGAAGGCATCGGACGATCGCAACAAATGGGACCCTCCCAAGACCGCGCCGGACCCGGAAATGATCTTCTCGGGACAGCATTGGGACGCCAAAGGGACCTCTTCGGGACCCCTTTTGGACCCCCTTTTTGCATTCAGGTGGGTGCGAAATGTGTAAATTTGCCTGATATTCGACGAAATCCGGGTCGCGGCAACCAAGTGTGTACGAAAGGGAATGTTGCTCGGGAGGCAGGGTCGTGGCGGCGGGGGACAACACCAAATCGTCACGAGGCATTTCCCGCTTCCCAATTTCCCGACGGGCAAAGGCCGGCGCGCGACGTTTTGTTCATGGTTCCCGCGCCAGTTCTCCCCCGGCGCATCGCAGGCGCGAGTGCGCCGGCGCCGCCACAATTACGCGGTATGCCCGGTTCGCGGATTTGTCTGGCGGCGCTGGTCTGCATACCGGGCAGCGGTATCATGGCGGGCATGATGCGCAAGTCCTTCTTTGTTGTAATTGGTCTGCTTTGCTTGCCAGTGGCTGCCTGTCTGGCCGCTGAGCCGCTTGCTCCTGTATATGAAAGCAAGTCGATCGGTCTGGCGCTGCGTCCCCCGGTCGGGTGTGTGGTTACGCCTTCGGATGATCCAGAGCAACTGCTGGTTCTGGCCGATCCGGCCAGAAAGTGGAACGTGCGCATCACCCGGGTGATGCTGCCGTTGCCGATGGCGCTGAGCGAAGCCGATACCGCGGCCTTGCCGGCCCCGCGCGCCGGTTCCGAGAAATCCCCCACCTTCATGGATCAAGCCGTCGATCAATTTATGTCCGCGGCCCCGGACGCGCAGCTCTTGCGGAAGGACGACACGATCATTGGCAAGCGGCGGATCGGCCTGCTGGCACTCCGGCATACGCTGTCGTCCGAACACCGGCTGACGCAGGAGGCCATCCTGCAATTAACCCCGCGGATGTATTACCTCGTCGAACTGAACACGCCCGGGGCCAAGCCGGGATCGGAGCTGGACGATCCTTCCGAAGCCGACGCCAAGGAAACTTTCCGTCAGATGATCAACACCATTCGGTTGCTCGATCAATCGGCCCTCCGGGAAGACCAGGACCAGCGGCTGTTTCGTACGCGGTCGTTATTCGTCGGTCTTTCCGAAGCGGTCTATCGCAAGGCGCTAACGCCCGAGACGTACCTGCGGCATCTCAAGGACGGCAAAGACGTTGGCTACAGCTATGTGGTTGAAGAGCCTTATGAGTCGGCGGGGCAGAAGGGGTTCCGGGTGGGGGTACGCTCGCGGATGATGCTTGACGGCAAGCAGCGGGACAGTGAAAGCTGGTATTTCATGGCTTGGGATCGCCGGCACGAGGATTTTTCGGTCATCGACATCATCGATAACGGGAAGGAAAAATCCGCGACAACGGAGCTGGGCGTCAGCAACCGGGAAATCCAGCGACGTCTGGACCGTGAGAGCGGGACGATCGACAAAGCCGATCCGAAGCAACCGCCGGTGCAGGAAATCGAACGCGCCAGCTTGTCGGTATCGGTTATCAGCAAGTCGGAGCGCAAGCCAGGGATTGAACTGAAACTGCCGGTTTTTTACATCCCCTTGGCGCTGGATTATGTGCTTGCGCGGGTGGTTCCACAGGACAGCCGGACGTACATGGTGGCCCGCTGGGACAGCGATCGGCAGCGGCTAGCCATTGAGTATGTAGACGTGGGGCGAGAGGAAATGACGATGCTGGGTGACCAGACCGTGCGCGGGCTGACCGTGCGCACGCGCCAGGGCCTGGAGGGAGACGTGACGACCACGTATGTGAGCCGGGAGGGGAAATTCGTCGGACGGATCAATGAGGCGGACAAGACCATCACTCTGCCGACCACGTTTCAAGACCTGAGTGGGCGCTGGAAGAACGCGGACTTGTCGCGTCCCAAGGGGATGGAATCGAAATAGCCGGGTCAGGGTGGCGGTCACAGCGCCCGGCAATCCTGACGTTTCGGCAGGTCGCCGGAGGGAGGGGATGCGTTTTTGCGATTTAAGATCGCCAATCCCCCGGGCTGGTAACGTTCGATAATCACGGTTGACTCTCCGCCAGAGGGGAGCAACAATGAATACGTATACATCCGTCTATCCGGCTGAAAGGATGAATCAATTGCGGCTCCCCTTCATCGAACTTGTTAAACAGCGTGTCGTCGTGCTCGACGGCGCGATGGGCTCTACCCTGCAATTGCGCGCCCTTGATCTGAACCGCGATTGGCTGGGGCATGAAAACATCTCCGAGGTTTTGAATTTTTCTCGACCGGACGTGATTCAGGCGATTCACGAGGAATTTTTGGCCGTCGGCTGCGATGCGGTCGAGACCAACACCTTTGGTGCCAATCAGATTGTTCTGGCCGAAGCGGGCATGGCCGACCGGGTGTTTGACAACAACCGGTTAGCCGCTGAACTTGCCCGCCGGGCCTGCGACAAGTTTGAAACTCCCGATCGCGCGCGCTATGTGGTCGGCTCGATCGGCCCGGGAACAAAGATTCTCACTCTCGGGCATACCACCTGGGACGTGATGGAAGCCAGCTATGCCGAGCAGGTTCGTGGGCTGCTGGCCGGGGGGGTGGACGCGCTGCTGATCGAAACCCAGCAGGACCTGTTGACCATCAAATGTGCCTTAGCCGGCGCGCGGCGCGCGATGGCCGAAGCCCGGCAGATCGTGCCGGTGATGGTGCAGGCGTCCTTCGATACCAATGCCGGGCAGCAAATGCTGACCGGATCGGACCCCGATGCTTTCGTCGCCACGTTCGCATCCATGGACGATGTGGCGGTGCTGGGGGTGAACTGCGCCTTTGGTCCGCCGGAATTGACCGAAACCGTGCGGTTCATCGCCGAGCATTTTCCTCGGTTTGTCAGCGCGCAGCCCAATGCCGGCATGCCCCTGATGGATGCCAAGGGCCGGGCGCAATTTCCGATGACGCCGGCGGATTTCACTCGCGGAATGATGCGCTTTGTCGAAGACTTTGGCATCAACATCGCCGGTGGATGTTGCGGAACGGTGCCGGCGCATCTCAAGATGCTCTGCGATGCTTTGAATCTCAATAAGCCCGTGCCTACGGTGGATTTTGGTCTGCGTCCGAAGGTGCGGCAGGTCAATCCGGCCCCGCAGGTTTCGTCGCTGGTCAGTGCCGTCGATCTGCGGCAGGACAACAGCTATCTGATCGTCGCCGAGCGGACCAACACCAACGGCTCGAAGAAGTTCCGCACGCTGCTTCAAAGCGAAGATTTCGACGGTCTGGTAAGCATGGCGCGTGACGAGGTGCGTGACGGCAGCCACGTGCTGGACATCTGCGTGGATTTTGTTGGCCGCGATGGCGTGCGCGACATGCAGGAAGTGGTTCGCCGGTTCGTCAACTCCCTGCCCGTGCCGCTCATGCTCGACAGCACCAACCCTGCCGTGATGGAGGCCGGGCTGAAGTTGGCCGGCGGGCGGTGCATCCTTAATTCGATGAACCTCGAAGACGGCGAGGAAAAGCTCGGCCAGATTTGCGCGCTGGCAAAAAAATACGGCGCTGCCGTCGTCGCCGGCACCATCGACGAAGACAAGCTGGCCGCGATGGCCCGCACGCGCGACCGCAAGCTCGCCATCGCCAGGCGCATCCGCGATTTGGCGGTGGATCAATTCGGCCTGCGCGACGAAGACCTGCTTTTCGATCCGCTGGTTTTGCCTATCAGCACCGGAATTCAGGAAGATCGCCGCAACGCCCTGGAGACGATCGAAGGCACGCGCCTTATTTCCCAACAGCTTCCGCGCTGTCACACGGTGGTGGGATTGAGCAACGTCAGTTTCGGCCTCAAGCCCGCGGCCCGGATCGTCCTCAACAGCGCTTTTTTGCACGAGCTGCGCGAGGCGGGTTTGACCGGCGCGATCGTTCACGCGTCAAAAATTCTCCCGCAGAACCGCATCCCGGCAGAGCAATGGCAGGCCGCGCTCGATCTGATCCACGACCGTCGCCGCGAAGGCTTCGATCCGCTCACGCATTTCATCGGTCTCTTTCCTGATTCAGACACCAAAGGGCGGGAGCTCACCGAAGCCGAATCGGAGAAACTGCCGATCGAAGAACGCCTGAAACGTCACATCATCGACGGCGAAAAGCGGCATCTGATCGACAATCTCAACGAGGCGATGAAGACTTATCGCCCGCTCGACATCATCAACAACCTGCTGCTCGACGGGATGAAGGTGGTGGGCGATTTGTTCGGCAGCGGGCAGATGCAGCTTCCGTTCGTGCTGCAAAGCGCCGAAACGATGAAATCCGCAGTGGCACACCTTCAGCCGTTCATGGAAAAGTCCGAAGGCTCGACCAAGGGAAAGATCGTGCTGGCGACGGTGAAGGGAGACGTTCACGACATTGGGAAGAATCTGGTTGACATCATTCTCACCAATAACGGCTACACGGTGGTGAACCTGGGGATCAAGCAGCCGGTGGCTGACATCATTCGAGCCTTCAAGGAAAACAAGGCCGACGCGATCGGCATGAGCGGGCTGCTGGTCAAGAGCATCGTGGTGATGAAGGACAATCTGGAGGAATTGAACGCGCAGGGTGTGAAGGTGCCGGTGCTGCTGGGTGGGGCGGCGCTTACGCGAGACTATGCCGTATCCGAACTGGCGACGCTTTATCAAGACAAGCTCTTTTATTGCCGCGACGCCTTCAGTGGGCTGAGCGTGATGGACGCTGTGGTCAGCGGGCAGGCCGAGGCGATGTGGGCGACGCAACAGGCCGACGGTCGGCGCCGCGCCGAGCTGATGGCCAAGGCCCCGAAGCCGCGAGCCGCGACCGGTGATCTGCCAGCGCGGTCGGACGTGGCGCGGGACAATCCCGTCCCTTGCGTCCCCTTTCTGGGCCGTCGAGAAGTGAAGGATATTTCGCCGGCGCAGGTCTTCCCTTACGTCAATCCCAATGCCTTATTCATGGGACAGTGGGACTACAAGAAAAAAAGCCTGAGCGACGCCGATTACCAAAAACTGCTGGACGAAAAGGCCTGGCCAAAATTTCGTGAACTTCAGCAGTGGGCGATCGCTGAAAAATGGCTCGAACCCAAAGTGGTTTATGGCTATTTTCCGGTGCAAAGTGAAGGGGACGATCTGGTCGTCTACCACACCGAGGAATTTGATGCGCCCGGGTGCGATTGCGGCGTGCAGCACCGCGCGCGGACGATCCAGCCTCATAAGGCCCCACGCCAGCGGCTGCGTTTCACCTTCCCCCGCCAGAACACCCGCCGCCGGCTTTGCGTCGCGGACTTTTTTCGATCCAGGGAATCCGGTCAATTTGACGTTTTAGGCGTGCAACTCGTCACCGTCGGCGATCGCGCCGCCGAAATGGCCCAGGAACTATTTAAGGCCGATCGCTACACCGATTACCTCTTCCTGCACGGCTTCGGCGTTGAATGTGCCGAAGCCCTGGCCGAATTCTGGCACAAGCGCATGCGCCAGGAAATGGGCTTCGGATCAGAAGATGCCACCGAGATCGCCAAGCTGTTTCAGCAGGGTTATCGCGGAAGCCGCTTCAGCTTCGGCTATGGGGCCTGCCCCAACTTGGAAGACCGGGCCAAGATCGTTGAACTGCTCCAACCGGACGCCATCGGCGTGACCTTGAGCGAAAATTACATGCTCGTCCCCGAACAAAGCACCGACGCGATCGTCGTGCATCACCCCCAGGCGAAGTACTTTGATACGTGACTTATAAGCATGAGTTTTGCCGAGTTGTTCCTGCAGCAATTTTTCTTCCCTTGGGCCGAGCGATGCCTAACATAGCTTTTCGAACCCCGTCATGACGAGAAAACTATGGCAAAGCATACGATTGTAATGATTCCCGGTGACGGCATCGGGCCGGAAGTAACTCAGGCGACGCGCCGGGTTCTGGAGGCTGCGGGGTTGTCTGTCGAATGGGTGGTGGTGCCCGCCGGTGCGACCGCGCTGGAACAGGGGCACGACAACGTGCTTCCCGAAATCACGCTCGAAGCCGTTCGCCACCACAAGATCGCCATCAAGGGGCCGGTGACCACGCCCGTGGGCAAGGGATTTAAAAGCGTCAACGTCCAACTGCGGCAAAAGCTGAACTTGTATGCTGCCGTGCGGCCCGTGCGGTCGCTGGAAGGGGTTAAGACGCGGTTCGATCACGTGGACATGGTGATCGTGCGGGAAAATACCGAAGGGCTTTATAGTGGGATCGAAAACGAAGTGACCAAGGGCGTCGTCACCAGCATGAAGGTGGCGACGGAGGGTGCGTGCATGCGGATTGCGCGGTACGCGTTTCGGTACGCGGCCCGGCGGCACCGCCAGAAGGTGACGGTGTTTCACAAGGCCAACATCATGAAACTGACCGACGGCCTGTTTCTGAACTGCTCGCGAAAGGTGTGGGACGAGGAATATCCGAACATCGCGTATGACGAATTAATTATCGATGCCGGCTGCATGAAGCTGGTGCAGGACCCGACCAAGTTCGACGTGCTGCTGATGGAGAATCTTTATGGCGACCTGGTGAGCGATCTTTGCGCCGGGCTGGTGGGCGGGCTGGGCGTCGTTCCCGGGAGCAATATCGGTGACGAGGCCGCGGTCTTTGAGGCCGTGCATGGCTCGGCTCCGGACCTGGCAGGCAAGGGCATCGCCAACCCCCTGGCCTGCATTATGAGCGCGGTGATGATGCTCAATCATCTGCACGAAGAAGCCCTGGCCGAGAAAGTGAAAGGGGCCTACAACCGGGTTCTGGCCGAAGGCGAGCATCTCACCCGCGACCTTGGTGGATCGGCGGGAACCGAGGAATTTGCCGATGCGATGATCGCCAAACTGTGACCGACGGCGGGGGAAACGACTCAGGGATTGTGGTTGGCCGGCGAAGTTATTCGGACGCAGGGTTTGTCACTGGGGATCGAACAAATCATGGGCTTGCGCTTTACTTGCCCGACGATTTTGCCGATCCGAGGATTGCACCATGAACCTTGCATCCGAACAATTTGCCGAGATCGTCGCCGTGATGGACCGGTCGGTCATGGGGGGCAAGACTGACCAGCGCCGTGCCGGCCGCATGGAACAACACCGGCGGATTTCGATTCAGCCGATGGTGGACGAAAAGCCCGGGCAGGCGGTGGAGGTGGAACTTCTGGACTTCTCCACCCGCGGGATCGGAGTATTGCATACTCACGCCATGGCGTGCGGGGAGCAATTCATCACGCGAATGGAAAGACCGGGAAAGCCGGCGGTGGAACTGCTCTGTACGGTCGCCCATTCTCGACCCGCCGGCGAAGGCAAACACAAGATCGGCGCGGAATTCACCTGCCTGATCAGCGCCGCCACGAAAGGCACCAAAAAATCATCCGATACCGAGGCGGATCGGATTCGCCGCAAGATGTTCACCTGAGCTGTCAGTGATGCCGGGGCGCAGAGTGGGGAGCGGGGCTTTCCAGCGGGCCATGGGCCTGTTCATTGGACTCTGCGGTGATAGCCATGCGCACCAGTTCGGCCAGCGAGCCGGCCTCGGTCTTCTGCATCACCCGCCCGCGATGAATTTCAACCGTTTTTTCGCTCAATTCCAGCCGGGCCGCCACCTGCTTGTTGGCCAGGCCCTGCACTACCAGGTCCATCACCTGACGCTCACGGGCGCTCAGCCGATTAAGACGGTCGAGGACCACGTCGCGGTCGTGCCGACGCAATCGCCGCAGCGCATCCTGGGCCAGGGCGTGATCGATCAGGCTGCGGAGGTGTTCCTTGTGAATGGGCTTCTGGATGTAGTCGATGGCCTGAAGTTTCATGGCCGTGACGGCGACGGGCACTTCGGGGCTGCCGGTAATGATGATGATGGGTATCACAACATTCCACGCCGTGAGCTGGGCCTGCAGTTCGAGGCCGCTCATGCCTTTCATGTTAACATCGAGCAGCAGGCAGCCGGGCCGGTTCATCGCCTCGGCGGCCAGAAAGGCCTCGGCCGAATCGTAACATTCGACCGGTAAATCCCATGACTGCCCCCAGAGTTGCAAGAGCCGGAGAATCGCCGGATCATCGTCTACCACGAACAAAGTTGGCGCTGTCTGCATGAATCAACACTCTCACATCGCGATCGTTGGCGCCGGCGCGTCCGGCCTGACCGCCGCCATTTTTGCCGCGAGCGCCGCCCGCGCATCCGGCCGGTCGGCTCGCATCATCCTGCTAGACAGTGCCCGAACGATTGGAACCAAAATTCTCATCTCCGGCGGCGGGAGATGCAACGTGACGCACGAAACCATACGCCCGAATGACTACGCCGGGTCAATCAATATCGTCCGAAATGTCCTGTCGACTTTCACACAATGTCAGACGGTCGACTGGTTTGCTTCCCTGGGCGTAGCCTTAAAACAAGAGGCAACGGGGAAGCTGTTTCCAAACACCGATAAGGCCAGAACCGTTCTCGATGCCCTGCTGCGAGCTTGCCATGATCTCGGCGTTGAAATTCTGCCGGAACATCGCATCACAAGCCTCGTCCCTCCAGCATCGACCGATGAGGCATTTACGCTCCAGCAAACAAATGGGATGTGTTTCGCCGACTGTGTAATCTGGGCCACGGGTGGCAAGTCTCTTCCGCGGACTGGATCGGACGGAAGCGGCTGGACCATCCTGCAGTCGCTTGGCCACACGGTCACGCCGACTGCGCCGGCGCTCGTCCCGCTTGTTCTATCGAACACGTTTTTCCATGCGTCCTTAAGTGGGCTGGCCAGCCAAGTGCAACTGACGACAAGCGTAGACCGCCGGCCCGTCGATCGCCGGACGGGAAGTCTCCTGTGGACGCATTTCGGTATCAGCGGGCCGGTGGTGATGGATGCCAGCCGCTATTTTACGCTCGCCCGACAAGCGGGGCAGGCGGTCGAGATTTTCTGCAATCTTATGCCCGATGAAACCGCCGGAACCCTGGAAGCGGCTTTGGTGCAGAAGACCACCGCCAAACCCAAATCCACGCTGGCAACGGTGTTAGGCGAAAAATTACCCGCCCGGCTCGCAGAAGCGGTCCTTCGGCATATCGGGATCGACCCGGCGATTACCCTCAGCCATCTTTCCCGACCCATCCGGCGAGCGCTGGTGCAGGGCCTCACGCAATTGCCGCTGCCCGTCACCGAGGACCGCGGATGGAATTATGCCGAAGTGACGGCCGGGGGCGTGCCCCTGAGCGAGATCGATCCCCGAAGCATGGAATCGCGCAAGGTGCCGCGGCTTTATCTGGCCGGCGAATTGTTGGACGTGGACGGGCGCATCGGGGGGTTTAATTTCCAGTGGGCCTGGTCCACCGGGCACCTGGCCGGCTCGGCCGCCGGGCGATCTATTTCCGACCGGGCTTAAGCAATCGTTTGACGACTTGCCCGACCGGGTGAACGAAAATGCGAATTCGGTCCTTTAACGGGATGGCATAGGGGACCGATTCATGGACGAAATGGTCGTCCATGCCAGCGGCGCGAACGTGACGATAGCCGTGTTTGGCCAGCATCCGGCGAAGCTCGGTGTAATGTTGCGCCCCGCGTTCGACGGTCATGCAGCCAAAGGTCCGCTGATGGAACGGAAACGGCCGGAGGACTTTTTCTTCGGCCCCTTCGACATCGAGGCTGAAATACTCAATGAATTGAGGCGCATTCACCTCGTCAAGGAGGTCGCTAAGGGGCCGGCCGGGCATGGACACCGTGCGGGTTTTTGCCGAGGCGTTATAGAAGCGATCCTTGAGCGAATCCGAAAGGGAATCGGCCATGGCGCTGGTTCCCGGAGCGGTCACGTTCAGCGTGAAGGTGACTTCCCCGGGCTGATCGGTCAGGCAACAGTTAAAAGTGTGACACTTGCGGTTGACGCGAAGCTCTTCGTAAAAATTCGGCACTGGCTCGACGCAGACGCCTGTCCAGCCGAAGGCACGCTCAAGCAGATAAGTATTCGACCCCGCGATACCGTTGACAGCGCCGGCCTCGATGAACCAGCCGTTCTTCTTTCCGTGATAGACGTGGTCAATCACCCACCGGTCCTGCCCCTGCTTGGAGCGGGCCAGTTGCTCGGGTTGGGCTGGCTGCGCCCGTTGCCCCTGTTCTGCCGGCTGGCCGGTGGAGGACGTGTTTTCGGTTCCGGAGGTCATTAAGTCAGTCCTTCCCGTTTTGAGCGCGCGCCATCCAACAGACAGCCTGCGACAGCACATCCTGCAACAACATCATCGGCCAGTGACGGCAAAGACTATAATGGGCTCGATTTTCCGCCCCCGGAGCCGAAAATTGACTCGCCCCTTTGGGTCGTCTATTCTTCTAACCCCCCGAGCCACAGGCGGAGAGATTCATTATGGCCTTTCAATGCGTGATCGTCACTCCCGAACAACAGGTGCTCGATGCCCAGGTGGCCCAGGCGATTATGCCGGCGCATGACGGGCTGATTGGCATTCTCACCGATCGCGCGCCGCTTCTGGTTAAACTGGGCCTTGGTCCGCTTCGGATCGACCTGCCCGGCGGGCAAAAACAGTATTTTCTGGTCGATGGCGGGATCGCCCAGATGAAAGACAACCGGCTGACTCTGTTGACCAACCAGGCCACGCCCGCCAGCGAGATCGACGCCACCACTGCCAACGCGGAAATAGCCGAAGCGCAGGCGCTTCGTCCGGTGGATGAAAAGACCTTCGACAAGCGGCAGCACGACCTGGCCAAGGCCCACCTGAAGCAGCAGATGACCGCCAAGTAGTGCAAGTCGCCTCTGCCTGGGCGGCTTCATCTTTGCCATTCTTTTTTCACCATCCCATTTCGACTGTCCCGCGGCTCAATAATCCGCAGGTGAATGTGCCTTGCCGTGGCATTGCAGGAAGCACTGCCCGCGACCGGCACCGAGCGAGCGGTATTCCAGCCTGCCGGTTACGGGGTCGGGCTTCACGATGCTGATATTGAAGTTGATGAGATTGGCATTGTTGATGACCGTGCCTTGTGCCGAAGCAATGCCGTGCGAGTCGTGACAGGTCGAGCAGGTTGTCCGCTGATCCACCACATGCTTTTGATGCTGACTAAACGACTGCGCCGAAAGCACTGTGGATCGTTCGTGACAACGATAGCAGAGGGCATACGACGAGGGGCTTTCAACCGTGTCGTCGTGGGTTTCATATCCCGCGACCAGCAACCCCGCAACGTTGGAGCCGTGCGGGCCGTCCGGTCCCGATCCCGCAGCGACCTTGCCGGCGTCGCTGGAATGGCAGTCAGTGCAGTACATTTGGCTGGAAACGGTCCAGCCGGGCTTCAGGCTCGGCACGTTCGGGTTCTTTCCCGGCGCCTCAACGGGGTGATAGGAAATGGCCCCGGTGTCCATTTGCAGTCGTTTGTTCGTTTGAATCGCCAGCCGCGTAATCATGGGCTGCACCCGCGCCTTGTCGGCATGGCATTTGAAACACACCTCGTATTCATAGCTGGCCTTTGGAACCGTCGCCCCGGCGGAGTTCACGCCGGCTACGTCGCCGAGTTTCGGTGAAACCAGCGGGGCCGACGCCGTGCCCGATTTCATCGTGTGACTGCCGTGACAATCATTGCAGGCAATGTCATTGGGAATGTGATTGGGCTGATCGGCCGGCGAGTTGGTGTCGTGCCGACTCAATTTATTCAGGTCCGCCCCGATGTTGGCTGCCCCGGCGGTTGATCCGTTATGGCAGGCCACGCACGTTTGTGAGGGGGTTTTGCCTTTAAGCAGATATGGCCCCGAGGGCGCGCTGTGCGATTGATGACACGAGGCACACTGGACGTGGCTGGTCAAAGTCGTCGTGCCGGTGGCGTGGCAACTGACACACAATTTTGATCCCGTGTTGTCCATCACCAGAAAATTGCCGAACGAATTGTCGTGGGCTTCGTGGCAGGTGGTGCATTGCAATTCCTGCTTGGCATCGAGCTTGATCTGCTCGGGCAGCGCGCTGGGCTGCGTCAGCGTGGGCCGCTTGCTCACCAGTTGCGAGTCATATTTAAAGGAAATCGGATGATCGTCGGAAAGATCGGTGCCCAGGTTGCTCTTGCCGGGAGGAAGGGTGGTCATTCCGCCGGCCATGGCGATCGGCTGTCCGCGCGAGACCACACTGCCTAGCGCGATCGTACCGTCGTGACACGACAGGCATAGCTTGCTTGATCCGGTGGGCTGCCCCGGACTGGCTTGCAGGGAACTGCTGGAATAGACCGTGTAAGCGCTCACTGGCACGTTGCGGTTCCACAACGGTTGCACCGGCGTGGCGTTGTGCGGGGTGTGACAGAAGATGCAGATTTCCTGCTCGCTGGTCGCGCGGATTGCCCCGCCACCCGACGCCGAGAGATTGTGGGGGGAGTTCACCACACTCTGGGTCTGGGCCATTGCCGGAAGCGATAGAAACATAACGAGACTGACGAACAGGAGAGGCTTCATGGCTTACCCTCCGAAAGAAAATCAAAGGCTTGAACCCTGCGGTTGTACGAATCGGCGATCCAGATTCGGTTGGCCGGATCGATGAAAATGCCCGCCGGTAACCAAAACTCACCGGCCGCCCGACCTTCCTGGCCGAAATCCATCAGCAGTTTGCCTTCGGAATTAAATATCTGCACGGTTTCAAAATTCGCATCGACGATGTAAAGGTGCCCTTGACTGTCCACGGCGATTCCGCGTGGCTGGCTGAAGTAGCCCGGCAAATCCCCTTTCTTTCCGATCTGACGAATAGGCGACAAATTCGCACCGAACAACTGAATCCTGAAATTGAGTGAATCGGAGACATAAACTTCGCCGCCCGGGCCGATCGCCACGTTGGTCGGAAAGTTGAACTCACCCAATTCGTTTCCGCGCTTGCCCATGCGGGCGATTTCAGTGCCCGACCGGCTCAGCACGATCACCTGGTGCAACTTAGCATCGGCCACGAACAGGCGGGCGCCGGCAGCATCCCAGGCCATACCACAGGGCCGCTGCAAGATCCCGCCGCCGATGGTGTTGATCGGCTGGCCCTTGGTATCAAACACAAAAATGCACTCTGCGACGGAATCGGCGACGAAGAGATTTCGGCTGGCCGGATCGTATGCAATTCCCACCGGCTGTGAAAATCCTTTGGCCGGCTTCCACTGCTCAAAGCCCCGGGTGTGCAAATCAAAAACATGCACCATCTGGGCATTGGAATCGGCGACGAACAGCCGGTCCTTGCCATCGGTGCAAAGTGCAAACGGGGTCAACATCGACCGGACTGACTTGGCACCGAAAAGCGTTTCACCCAGCTTTTGGCCGAAGCCCACCGCCGGCTTGAGATCGGCTTCGGTCAGAAGCTGCCCGACATACTTGACTCGTGGTTTTTCCGGGGGCGTGGGCCAGAGAATCGGCTTGGCCAGCGGGGGAAAAATCACCCCAGCCGGCGTGCAGCCCGCGACAAGCAGGAGAACCAATGATAATCCCAAGGCTCTCATCAGAATTCCCTTCTTATGCCAACCCTGAAAAATTGGAACTCGGTATTCTCGCCCTCGGTCCGTAGCGTGGAGTTGCGGAGCTGGGCATAGAGTGACGTTTGCCGGTAATTCCACTGGGCCTCGAGCTGTTGCTCGAAGCCGCGCGTATTGCCGCCGAGGATGTCGGACTGATTGCGCCACAAAACCGTACCGATGAGAAACAGTCGCGGAGAAACCTGATAGCGGGCCTGGCCGGAGATCGTGAACAACTCGATGTGGTTGTCGGTCTGGCGGTAATCCAGAATAGTGTAATTGCCGTAGAGCGCCATGGAAAGGTCATTGAACCTGCGGACGTACTTCACCGAGTATCGCTGGGCGTCGAGGGGCACCACCTCGCTCTCGTGCCGCTGGCCTTCGGCACCGAAAGTGAGCGCGCCGATAGTGTAGTCAATCCCGGCCAGGTAATCGTCAAACGTGTTGGGCACGAACGCGCCGGGATCGTCGGTTTCGACCGACTGGTCCTGCCGGGAATAACTGGCGTAAAGCGAAAGCCCCTTCAAGAACGACCGGGTGATCTCGTAGCGGCCGCTCATCAGCCAGAAGCGTGTGTCGGCGATGCTGCCGGCTTGCGGCAAAAGCAAATAGTCAATCAGCACCGGGCTGAGGTTGCCGATCATCCCGCCGATCACCCGGTTGATCTCCAGCCGATCGGCGAACTTGGTCACGGTATAATCCAGGCCGGGCTGGTAGATGGTCAGCCCGGACGGATCGGTGATAACGATGCCCGTCGGCGACACGTTGGTCCCGCTGATGATGATCGGGGACGGATCGGCGAAGGTGCCATTTTGGTCGATCACGTTAGAGGTTGATCCTCGGGCCGAATTGTCCTGACGGCTGGCGCGCAGAGACAGCGTGGAATAGAACGTCCCTCCGGGCACGCGCTTGCGGTAGTCGAGGTTTAAATCCGCCGCAAGTTCTGTGCTGGAGAAATCGCTTTGGCTTTCGCTGATGTTCGACGCCGAAACATTTCCGCTTGTCACCAGACTCTGATAAAGCCGATGGATGAACCCCACCTGTCCGAAATGCCTCAGCCGATCTGACTGCGGGAAATCGTAGTAATAGAAGCGGTATTCATAGTGCGTTTCAAAGTGATCGGTGTGATAGAGCCGAAGTCGTTCGTCCCACCGGAAGGTCTGGAAGTCGGTATCCCCTGCCTGCCTGCGGAAATCAACGCTGGACGAGAGGCTGGATCGCTTGGAAGGGCCAAACAGCAGTTCGTGACTGAGCGACGCATCGTGCGTGTCGGAACTGCTATCAAACGACCCGGACTGCTCGACGTGGCTGAAACTGTAATTCCAGTTGATGGTGTTTCGAGGATTGGGCCGGGCCACCGTGTTCCAGGTGAACAAATCCCGCGAATATCCGAACTCGGCGATGTTGTTGAGTCCGGTCTGGGTGGAATCGATGTGCATCACCTGAAGGCGGGTAAGCGCGCTGCCGGTGCGCAAGCCCAGGTCGGCCCCGGTAGTGGTGGTGGTCGATTCGAGTGTCGCGCCGAACTCGCGGTTGATCCAGTCCTGCTCGCGCTGGGTGAAGATCCCGAAAGGCGAGTCACCCTCTTTGCGATAGGTTGCCCGGGCGTCCCATCGATAAAGTTCCCCGGTCTCGTTGCTGGCGTTGCCGTCGGAATCGGAGAAAGACTGGGTCAACCCGAATTCGCCTTTGAGTTTCAGGTCGATGAACGACGGTGCGAAGATATAGCCTGTCGTGTCCATGCCGAGCAGTTCGGAAAAAAACGTCTCATGAAATCGTTCGTCCACTCCGCCATTGTTTGATCGGTCCTGGCTGTAGATCGCATTCAGTTCCAGCCAGGTCGAAGGCTTTTCAATGTGCAGCGTTTCTAGTTGTCGTCGCTGGCCGATGACAATAGGCCCGTCGTCGGCCACCTGGGCCAAAGCACTGGCCGGAACGAATCCGACCATCAATCCGACAAAGATTAAGAGCAAACCGAGTGCCGCAGGTGCGGCGACGACGGGGCATTGCCAAGATGAATCCCGCCAGTGTCGGGTCATTGCTGGACCCCACTCCCGGCCGGCTGAGAAGTGGGAGCCGCCGCGATCTTGAGCTGGGCATGATCGCTCCCGCCGTGCGCCGAGTGGCAGGAGAGACAGTCGGACTTGGGATCAAGGTGCTCCGGCGGCATCGAACCGAGCAGCGCCGGTGTATGACACTGCGCACACAACTTCGGCGTCTTTTCCTTAACCAGTGCCCGAAGACGCGACTGATGCGGCGAATGGCATTTCAGACAGGCCAGCGCCGTCACCGGTCCATGCATCACCGGGTACTGATTCAGCACATTGGCATGGCATTTCAGGCAGGCGTCGGCCGGCACACGCGCTCGGGCCAGAATGTTGTCGGTGTTCTGGTGGCAGCCGCCACAGTTGTTCTCGGCGTAAGGCTTGTGAACGAAAATAGGTTCGTTGGCTGTCCCTCGCTGCGATTGAAAACCCGTGGCCAGTTTGGGAGCGTCGGGATCGGGCACGCCGTCAAAAAATGTATTCAGTACGACGTATCTTTTTCGGGCCGAGCAGCCGGCCAGGATGAGAATCGCCAAAAGCAGGACACCGATAAGCCGCCGCCACTTCGACACAAATTGTGAGACGCGGGCGGACATCGATCAGGCTCCGGCGGAATCAGGGGGTTACTTTCGGGCTGGGTTGCCCGGCATCAGGAACAGCAGGCGCGGTCGTGGGCTGGGTGGCGGACTTGGGGATTTCGATTTCAACTTTCGCGCGATTGGCGATATCGGCCAGGGTCTTGCCCGGCTTCAAATGGCCCTGGGCATAGATGGAAACCTTGGCACTGCCGAACTGATTAGAAACGACGATCAACCGCTCGGCTTGGAACGCCGGATGAACGTATTGCTTGAACAAGTCCATGTCTTTTTCCTCGATCGTGATGCCGGCGGGGAGGTCCATCGCGCCGGGGTGCGCTCCGGGCGAGCCGAAGTACATCATGATCTTCCCCTCTTCGTCAAAAAGCTGGACGTTATAGAAACCGGCATCGACCACATATAACACGCCGTCCGATGCCAGCGCCATGTGCTTCGGTCGAGCCAGGAATCCCGGGGTTGTGCCGGCCTCACCGAAGGCCATCAGAAGCGCACCGTCCGGCGAAAACTTCTGCACGCGACACTTCATTACGTCGTCTACGATAACATTGCCGTCCTTGTCGCAGATGACCTTGATCGGCTGGATGAATTTCCCATCTTCCCCGCCCGGCTCACCAATCTTAAGGATTTCCTGGCCCGTCGCCCGGTTCATCGCATGGACACACTGTCCCTTGGAATCAGCTACATATAAGCGGTCTCGAAATGCGCAGACACTGACCGGATGCATTCCGGGTAGGGGGATATTTTGGACGAATCGATCCTTCGCATCAAACACCACAATTGCCGACTGGACCGGATCGACGACGTACTTAATCCCTTCGGGAGTGATGCTGATATCTACCGCTTTGGATACCTTGCCCTCGCCGACGGCACCCATCAGGCGGGTTTGCTGATTTTTGATATCCAGGACGATGATGCCATTCCCACGAACGTCGGTGACATAAATGGCACCGTTGTGCATGGCCACGCCGTAGGGCTTGGACACCTCGACTGATGAATCCTGTTCCTTGCCGTAGATGGTATCTTCAAAACTCGATCGAGCAGGTGCGATATCGGTCGATGAATTAAGACTGAGGAGGAACTGGATCCGGGGTTCGTCCGGGGCGACCGGCCAGAAGGCGTAGTTCTTGACTACCGGCGCTTCGGGAGGCTTCTTATTGGCACAACCGGTGAGGAAAGAGAGGCCAAGAACCAAACCGGCGGTCAGCAAGGGAGTGAAAGGGTTGAACCGGTACGACATGATTGACTCCTTTGCCTTCACTTGCTCGACCATCATCCGTGGACTTCGTATACTAGGTTAGTTAATAGGGCGGTGCGGGGCAGAGACAGAACCAAGTTTTGTGTTAGTCGCCGGCGGGTGTGGCTCACGCCCCCCGCCGGCGGCTGCTGTTTTCGGGCATTACTTCGCGTGACAGGACAAGCAGAGCTTGCTGGCGCTGTTGGTCCCGCGGAGCAGGCCACTTTCAAAGCCCGCGCCGTTGTGAACGTCATGGCAAGTCGTGCAACCGACCACCATTCTGGTCTTGGTGACGGTAGTGCCCGTGCGGTCGACATAAGCCGGCAAGGCGACGCCCGTGTCAACCAGACGCAGACCACCGGCAGTCACTGTTGCCAGAGGCTGGTAGGCGTAGTGCCCACTGTAGGCCTTCATTTCGTCGTATTGGGTGCTCAGCCCGACCGGATGGTCGTTGTTGAGGTTGGTGCCCAGGTTGAAGCCACCCTGTGCATCGGGGTTCTGCAACTTCTGGCTGCCGGTCCGGCCGCCGAAGCTGTCCAGGGCCACCGTGCCGTCATGGCAGCTCAAGCACAGACGGCTCAGGCCGTCCATCTTGTCCTGACCACCGGTCGTGGTGCCCAAGTCGATCTTCGAACCATTCGGCTGCAAGACAGTATTGCCGTGCAGGGTGTAGGTCGCAGTCGACAGTTCATGGTTCCAGAGACGCCCGGTCAGGTCCGCAGCAATGGCGTTGTGCGGTGTATGACAGGGTTTGCAAATTTCACCGTCGCTCCATGTCCATGACTTAAAGTCATGGGCGGTGCCGGTGATGCCTTCAGACGCAAGAGAAAAACTGACCATCAGCATAGAAAGCGTGACAGTCAGCATAGCGATGTTCTTCATAACGATCTCCTTTTCATCCCCATCCTCCCCGCGAGCCCGTTCGCGCTTCGGATGAGACTTTGGTGCGGCTCTACCCCGCACCGACCTATTAACTGACTCTCCTCAGGCAAGTGCCGTACCAGAGCCGGCAATCCCCAAAAAGCCCACAAAAGCTGCGAAAAGCCGACGAATCGGTTTTTCGCATCTGCTCTGTCCGCTTGCCCAATCTTGAATCCGGGAAGCACTCGCCAAACTCTCTCCCGCAAAAGCGAATGACATATTCGCACTAGCCAAGTGGGGATTCTTGACCACAACAGGCGGTGAAATCGGACTTTCATGGTAAATTAAAGTCCAAAATCGCACCCGGTCGGTCCGCATCCGCCGGCAAACGATAGACCGACGCCCGAACAACAAACGACCATGCCCAAAACCCTTCTCATCGCCGAAGACGAACAAGTCCTTCGTCAGTCCATGGCCGAGGTCCTTACCGACGAAGGATATGAAGTCCTTCAAGCCGCCAACGGCCGCGAAGCGTACGACATCGTTCTGCAGCGACCGATCGACCTGGTGCTGACCGACATCCGTATGCCGGAAATGGACGGCCTGAGTCTCTTGGCGCTGCTCAAAAAAACCCAACCCCAAATGCCCGTCCTGGTCATCACCGCGTTCGGAACGGTGGAAAGCGCCGTCGGTGCCATGCGGCAGGGGGCCTTTGACTATCTCCTCAAGCCCGTCCAGCTCGACGACGTTATTCGGCAAGTCCAGCGCGCACTGGATTTTGTCCCCATCGCCCAGGCCCAGCGACTGACCACCGCCGAGCTGGGGCGCGAAAGTTCCTTTCATGATCTCGTCGGCGAAGCCAGATCGATGGCCCGCCTGTTCGAAACCGTCAAAAAACTCTCGACCGTCAAAAGCAACGTGCTGATCATCGGTGAATCGGGGACGGGGAAGGAACTCTTCGCCCGGGCGATTCATTACAATGGCCAGACCAAGGAGAAGCCGTTCCTGGCCGTCAATTGCGGCGCCATCCCCGCAAGCCTCATCGAAAGCGAGCTTTTTGGCTACCGTCGCGGGGCGTTCACCGGCGCGATCCGGGACAAGGTCGGCTACTTCGAGGCCGCCAACGGTGGCTCGCTATTTCTCGACGAAATTTCCACCATGCCCGTCAGCGTCCAAAGCTCGCTCCTGCGCGTGCTGGAAGAAAAAGTCGTCGTCCCCGTCGGTGACACCCATCCCCGACCCATCGACGTCCGTGTGATCGCCGCTTCCAACCGCGACCTCGAACAGATGGTCGAAGAAAAATCTTTCCGCGAAGACCTTCTTTACAGGCTCAACGTCGTCAAGCTCCAGTTGCCCCCGTTGCGCCAGCGCAAGGAAGACATCCCGCTTCTGGTCAATCACTTTCTTCAAAAGTACATGGTTGAAATGGGCAAGCAGGTGCTGGGCATCAGCAATGGTGCCATGCGCGCCCTGCTCAATCACGGCTGGCGCGGCAACGTCCGCGAATTGGAAAACGTCATCGAACGGGCCGTCATCTTCGCCGAAGGCCGGCAGGTCGGCGTCGAAGACCTTCCCTTCGACACCCACGGCGTCACCGACGACGTGACCGAAGACCTGAAGGAAGCGCTTGCCATGTTCGAGCGCCAGCACATCCTGTACAGCCTGCGCAGGCACAACTACGACAAGGCCGAAACCGCCAAGCACCTGCAAATCGGCGTCTCCAGCCTCTATCGCAAGATGGACGAACTGAACATTCCAAAGAACTACGGCGAAACCGGCTCGCCGGCCGAATCGCCTAATCCTGCCCCCTAACGCCTCGCCCGCGCAAGGCGTGATACTCTGGTCCCGGCTTCAATTCACCGGCAATGCCAGGTCCGTCAGTTCCACCGGCACCTTGATGATCCGCGTTTCCGTCGGCATCTCGATCATCCATTTCACCGGCGCCCCGCGGTTGGTGTCCCCACTATAGGTGATCGTGTATTCGTTATACCCGTTGCCCCCGCCATTGCTGCCTCCGCCATTATAACTAAGCGGCCGATTCTGCTCGTCCAACAACTGCGCGGTCTGAAGCAGGCTCCAAACGTCGTTATTTTCCTCGTCACGCGACATGCTGATCTTCACCTCGTAGCGCGGGTTATTCGCGTCCCCGGACTTCTTCATGCCCTGATACGTGATCGTCGTCGATCCCATCGCCTTCGGTTCGCTCTTGGCGTCCAGCTTGTCCACCGCCAATGTGTCGTATTTGTCGGCCGCGCGGCATTGCAGCGTGAACTTCAGCTTGGTGATCTTTGTAGCGGTCTGATCGGTCCGCTTGAGCGGAATCGTCGTATTGTAAAGGAACGTTCGTTCCCGGCCGCTACCACCAAAATACATGTTGCGATTCCCTTTGTTGTCCGGCACCATCGAGTTGCCCTTGTCGTCGGTCGCTTCGTCCACCTTCGGCGCCATGAAATTCACGACGCGCACGGCAGGATCGACATACACCATGCACTGGATGTATGCCCCGCCTTGGGCGTTGTCCGGGTCCATGTAGTTCAGCGTTTGATTGAAGCTGAACGAATTGGCGATGACGTAGAACCCGTTTGAACCCGCCTGCGGCAATTTCGCCGGCGTCTTGCGATTGCTATACCTGCCCTGCTGCTGAAGCGAGATCCGCTTGGGATTGTTCCCGCCTTGGTTCTGCACCGTCAGCTCGAGCTTGGCGCACAGGGGTTGCACCACTTCCCAGAACGGCTTGGCCTGCACGTTCAGGTCTATCGGAAACTGCATCGTGTCCTGATCCCACAGATTATTCTGCACGCTGAACTTGATCCCCGCCTGCTTGGCGATGGCATCAAAAATCTCCTCGGGAAGCGCCTGCTTCAGATCCACCGTAATGGGCGTGACCGGCACCGGCGGGGTCTCAGCCCGCGTGCCCGACACTACCAGCAAGCCCGCCAAAACCGCCGCCAGTCGAACCGCCATCGAATTCACAAAACCTCCCGCGTTGAAGAATAGAGTTATGGAACAACTGCATCCTAACTCGCAGCCCGACAATAAAAAGCCGCCAGCCCGGAAATCAGACGCCAGACAGGCGAAACTAAACGAGGAGACAAGCATTCTTGAGCGGGCGTATCGCGCGGTTGTAGCAACGCGGTCGCACTCCCGCCTTCGATGCGCCCGACGAGAGCGAGCGAGGGGATCACCAACAAAGGCCAGCGCGCCGCTCTTCTCCCATCAGGTAACGGGCGAGCCGGAAATGGCCGACGGCCATTTGATGTCGCCCCGCGCCGCCAAGACCCTGTCCCGCGCAGGACGCCCTGTTTTGTACACACTTGGGTGCCGCGGGCCGGATTTCGTCGAATATCAGGCAAATTTGCATATTTCGCGTCCGTTTGGATCGAAAAAGGGGGTCCAAAGGGGGTCCCAAAGAGGTCCCTTTGGGGTCCCGTGGGTGTCACAGAGAGGTCGTTTCCGGGCTTGGCTGGGTACCTGGGAGGTCCGGTTTGTTGCGCCCCTCCGATGCCGTCGAGGAAAGAAAGCCCAGAGGGGTAAACGCCCGCGGCTTGACGCGCATTTGTGACTCCGGCTTCGCCAGACGATATCCCCGGTCCGAACTCAAGTTCGCGCGATGAGCGCGCCGCGCAAGCACGAGCGACCAACGTGGCATCTGTACATCCGGCTTTGCTGGAGCATTCCCCCGGGCCGAACCCGCGGCCGCGCAGTGAACGCGCCTCACAGGCCCGCGCGGCTGGATAGACGACCATGAGAATAATCTGCTCGTTGATCATAAAGATACTCCTCTACCCTTAGGGCCTTTAAGGGCCAACGGTGCGCGAATTGGCGCTTTTTCGCGCAACTCGGAGTGCTCCAAAATGCAGCTAAGCATCTGCAAATAAAAGGTTTGTAAAAAATATTATTTTTCCTGGAAGGGGTCAAATCTTGGTGCGCTTTTTGGCGCCCAAAAGCGCACCAATTTCGCTCGGGGTCTCCAACGCCACGGGGAAGGTCGGCGAGATCGGTGGGGAGTGTAGCCCTCCATTGTGCCGGCGAAACCACCGATCCGAACCGCGACAACAATGTGGAAATCGCCTCCGCCAGCCCGTCTTCCCACGTCCATTGCCAGATCGGATCGAGATGGGCGTTGCAGACCAGGTGTACGGTCTTGGGGGCTGTACAGATTATCCGTTGATGGCAAAATGGCCCGGATGAGTTTGGCGCATCCCTATCCGTTTGATCCGAGTTACGGTTACACGTTGGAAACGCTGCTGAAGGTTGCCCCGCCGGCGACCCAGCCTGCGGATTTTGAACGCTTCTGGCGCGACACTTATGCGCAGGCGATGGGCATCGATTTGCGGCTCGAAAAGCGGGCGATTCATTCCCCGCGGGCCGATGTCGAGCTTTACGAAGTTCGTTACGATTCGTGGGATGGTTTTCGGATCGGGGCCTGGCTGACGGTGCCGAAGGGGCAAAGCGTGCAATGCGGGGTAGTGGAGGGGCATGGGTATGGCGGGCGTGAGGCCGCCGACTTCGATCAGCCGGGTCCGGCCGCGGTGACAATCTTCCCGTGTGCGCGCGGGTTTCACCTATCCGCGGACCCGCGTCTGCCTGACAATGGGGCGCAGCATGTCGTCTACGGGATCGAATCGAAAGAGACGTACATTCACCGTGGCTGCGTGGTGGACTATTGGCTGGGGGCCTCAGCGCTGCTGGCGATGTTTCCGAATGTGGCTGGCTGCTTGCATTATAAAGGGGGCAGTTTCGGCGGGGGAATCGGCGCGATGATGCTGCCGTGGGATGCGCGTTTCACGGGCGCGTATCTGGGGGTGCCCAGCTTCGGGAATCACCCGCTGCGCTTGCAGGTGCCGTGTGTGGGCAGCGGGGAAGCGGTGCGCATGTATTGGCAGAAGCGGCCGGAAGTGACGGAAGTCCTGCGCTATTTCGATTCGGCGACCAGCGCGTCGTTTATCCGAGTTCCCGTGCTGGTCGTTGCGGCGCTGTTCGACCCTGCGGTCTGCCCGCAGGGGCAGTTTTCGGTGTACAACGCGCTGGTATGCAAGAAGGAGCTGTGCCCGCGTCGGGCGGCGCATTTCGAGTATCCCGGGCAGATCGCCGACGATCTGAAAATCCATCGGCGGGTGAAGGAATGGTTTAGCGGATCGTTTTAGAGTTCGGCAAATGGCAGCGGAAATGGATGGGAAGTTTCCGCTTGGCGGTCGTGCCTCTACAATGTCAGCATGAAATTTGGCCGGATCAAACGTCAGCACGGCCGGATCGGGGGCTTGGATAAACTGCTGGACCGGATCGTCAAGAACTGTCCGCACGTCAGCCGAATCGTGCCCGGCCGCATCAAGGTGCGTCGCGGGAAATCGCCCAGCCGGTTCAGCGTGCAATATCCGACGCCCGCCGGGCTGAAATGCCAGTTTACTTCGACGGGGACGGTTCAAGAGGTTTTCATCATCCTGGTCAATATGCACCCGTCGCTGGACATGAGTAATTACGCAAATGACCCACGAATCAAAGAAATCCAGCAGATCGCCGACGATTTCCTATAGCTACGTCCGTTGTCCAGCAGAGCGACAGGCCAGGAGGAAGCGAATGAAATGTTGCGAGGGATTATCGCACTGATCCACCTTTGCGAGTTCGAAAAATGTGTTTTACTGAACGCGAAGTTCGTTGCCCGGGTTGCGGAATTGGCTTCATGCGCGATGATGTCTACGAGACCGTGGAAAAGCTGAAAGCTTTTGTCTGGGCGGACCGGGGCGAGCGATAAATAAAGATGAAATTCGGTTTCCGCATACCTTCCATCCGCAAACGCATCGCTGCCCGCACGTCGGTGAAGCGATATGTGCGGCATAGCCTGGGCGTCAAAGCGCCGAGGGGCTGGGGTTGGCTGACGAATCCAAAGAGGGCGGCGTACAACCGAGTCTACAACCGAACCACGTTTGGAGTGGGGCGGGGTTGTCTGGTTATGATCGGGATTGCTGTCATCCCAGTGGCGGCGATGTTGGCGCCGCTGTGGATGTGGATGCGATACCGGTGACGTCGTTATGTCAGCGGGTGTAGCCGTCGAGGGAACGGCAGCCATTGGCGGGGTATACAGGGATTATGCACGTCATCGTCACCGATCGAGACAGCATCGAGCGAGGCATCCTCGTGCGGTCGAGCTACGTGGTGATCTCCATTCGTGATCCCGACAAGAAGAAGGCTCGTATTCCTAAACAGGCGGGGCTGCGAGACGTGCTCTATCTCGCCTTCCACGATGCCGAACCCAGCCGCGATATGAAGCTGCCAGACGACATTGTTGTCATGACGCCGAAGCAAGCAGAGCAAGTCGTCCAGTTCGCTCACAAGCACGACGCGAAGGTTGGGGCGGTAGTTGTCCATTGCGAGCAAGGAATGAGTCGAAGCCCAGCCGTGGCGGCCGCACTGTGCAAGCTCTATGGCGGGGACGAGAAGTGCTTCTTCAGGGACTATCAGCCGAACGCATACGTGTACAGGCTGGTTCTATCCGCTCAGCCACAATCCACGCCTCAAGCCGACAAGACCGACAGCGCCAAGTCAGTGAAAAGAACAAAATGAATCATAAGAGAGAGCAGGAGACGATGAGCGGGGTATAGGGGAAAGCGACCCCCCCGAGCCGAAGCCATCCTTGTTCAGGAGAGGCATCGAATGGGCGGATCGGAACAAAGGAACGCTTGGCGCACTCATTTTCAGTTGGTCCAAAGCAAACCACGGGGAATAGGCTAGTTGGCCTCTGGAAAGAGTGTGAAGATGAATTGAGGGGCGAAGAGAAATTGAAGCTCGATGAAATATCTCGGTTGACGGGTGCACAATGCCCATCATTATCTTTTTAGTCCGTTCCGATGCCCCCGCGGCGCGTAAGTGGTTGATCGATGAGGCAATAGCAGAAGACGACGCCTCATCGGTTGAGGAGCAGCTCTGAGCCGTTATCGGTCCGGGCGGGATTTTTCCACGGCTTCATTGGGCATAAGCCGTGGATAACCTGAAGGCTCAGTTTCTCCCCGCGGGAAAATCGAAAAATTTTGCTAAGGTCAGACTTGGTTAATTCGAGATCGGTGCCATTCTTACGGTGTATCAGGCCAAGCCTTACCCAACAGTTGGTAAAGTTTTTGTTGCCAAACACAAGATGTGGTGTATAGTCCGGCGACGAAGGAAAAGTCACTCGGGTCGCTCTGGACGAACCGGATCAGGACGGTTAAGAAGGAAGTGCAGTTTGGAATGCTGGCCGGATTCGATCTGAGGATTGGCCCAATGTGAATAAGTCGGTCGCCAAGGTGGGCGACTTTCCCCGTAGGTTGGCCTGGATGCCAGTGGATTTGGTGAAGGCGGAGTTCTTCCCGATTATCGCTGGTATCCGGTAGTGGCAAGTCGGACGGTACGCCATGGGGATTCTTTGCGACACACAAATCCGGGAACTCGTCGGCATCGAGCCGTTTGAGGACAACATCAAGCGGCCCGGCCGGGTGAGCTACGGGGTGAGCAGCTACGGATATGACATCCGGGTCGGCTCGGTCTTCAAAATTTTCACCAACGTCAACTCCGAAATCATCGACCCGAAAAATTTCTCGGATCGTTCGTTCGTCACGATTGACACTGCCGAAATCGGGAAGGACCATGTTCTGATTCCGCCGAACAGTTTTGCGCTGTGTGAGACGGTTGAGTTCGTTGAAATTCCGCGTGGGATTCTGGCGATTTGCGTGGGCAAAAGCACTTACGCCCGTTGCGGGATTATTGTCAACGTCACGCCGATCGAACCGGAGTGGCGCGGTAAGATCACACTGGAAATCAGCAATACAACGCCTCTGCCGGCGAAAATTTACGCCAATGAAGGCATCGCCCAACTCATTTTCTTAAAGGGCGATCGGGTTTGTGCCGTGAGCTACGCGGACAAGAGTGGAAAATATCAAAATCAGCCGGGGCTGACTTTGCCCCGAGTGGATTAGCGAGTATCCAAGGGCGTGCCGAAAGCACGCCGGTTCCATCGAGCGTGCCGAAGCACGTCGAGGGGAATAGTTAATTGACCACGGCAGGAAGCCATGGTCGCGCCGGAAGGCGCCCAAACGCACACGGAGGTGCCCGATGAGTGAATCGATCCGTTTGTTCCCGCAGGGCTTCTATGCGTTTCGGTCGCATTTTAGAGACAGGCAGCCGATCGTGATGCTCCCGCAGACGGAAAATGAAGCGTTGTGTGTGATGCTTCCCGAGCCTGATCTGGCCGAGATCCGAACGACCTGGATCAAGCCGTCGCAAGGGAAAGCCGCTAGTCAGGCCAGCCCCGATGCCGAACTGTGGCTGGAGCTGGTTGGATAATGTTGTGATGGGCCGGCGGGCGCAACCGATCCCTTTCGCTTAAGGGACCGATCGCCTCCGTCGTCTTATCAAGTGCGTAAAGAATCATGGGCTGTCCCCCTGCGCTGGCGCGTGGGGGAGCAGTCTCCTGTTGGAAGGATTCAGCAATCATGAAATTTAACCGTCGTTTCACCAAGTCGGGCCAGGACGTTTTTGCAGCGGTCGAATTTGAAAAGCGCACCAGCCGCATCACCAATCCCGATGGCTCGGTGGTTTTTGAAATGACCGATGCGGAAATCCCCCGCGACTGGAGCCAGCTTGCCACCGACATCATGGTCAGCAAGTATTTCCGCAAGGCCGGGGTGCCGCAGAAGGATTCGGACGGGAATCTGCTCCGCGACGCCCAGGGGAATTTGATTCTCGGCCCGGAGAAGAGCGCTAAGGAAGTGATTCATCGCCTGGTCGGCTGCTGGCGGTTCTGGGGAGAAACACACGGTTATTTTGATTCGGCCGAAGACGCGCAGGCATTCTACGATGAACTGTCGCACATGATGCTGCGTCAGATGTGCGCGCCGAACAGCCCGCAATGGTTTAACACCGGACTGCATTACGCTTATGGCATCACCGGCCCCAGTCAGGGTCACTTTTATTGCGATCCCAAGACCGGCGAATTGAAGAAGTCCACCGACGCCTATACCCATCCCCAGCCGCACGCCTGTTTCATCCAGTCGGTTTCGGATGACCTGGTAAACGCCGGCGGGATCATGGACCTTTGGACGCGCGAGGCGCGCTTGTTCAAGTATGGTTCGGGCACGGGATCGAACTTCAGTCGCCTGCGCGGCGAGCATGAAAAACTCTCCGGTGGGGGCAAGTCTTCGGGGCTGATGAGCTTTCTAAAGATCGGCGATCGGGCGGCCGGCGCGATCAAATCCGGCGGAACCACCCGCCGGGCCGCCAAGATGGTCTGCCTCGATCTGGATCACCCGGATGTCGAAGATTTCGTCAACTGGAAAGTGCGCGAAGAACTGAAAGTCGCCGCGATGGCCGAAGGCATCAAAGTACTGTCCAAGGACCAGCAAGAGCAGGCCCGCAAGCTGAAGTTGAAGTTGGACTATGACTTCAATGGCGAAGGGTATATGACCGTCAGCGGGCAAAACTCAAACAACTCGGTGCGCATCCCCAACCGGTTTTTCAAAGCCGTGGAAGAAGACGGGGACTGGAACCTGACCTATCGCATCAACGGCAAAACAGCCAAGAAGCTCAAAGCCCGGGAGCTGTGGGATCAGATCGCGTTCGCGGCCTGGCGGTGCGCCGATCCGGGCGTGCAATACGACGACACGATTAACCAGTGGCACACTTGCCCGAAGTCGGGTCGGATCAATGCCAGCAACCCGTGCGTCACCGGGGATACGCGCGTGCTGACGCCAGGCGGCATCTGGCGGCGGATCGACCAGATGATCCACCTGCCAGCGCGTGTAATGACTAACTTAAAGGGCCAGGAAATTCATCCCACCGAAGGGGCATTTCCCACCGGTACGCGGGATATTTTTGAACTGAAAACCCAGTCCGGTTATGGCCTGAAGCTGACGGCCGACCACAAGCTTTGGACGCGCGAGCGCGGATGGGTGGAAGCACAGAATCTCATCGCCGGGGACGAAGTTCGTCTGCCCAGCCAGCCGGCCTGCGTGCAGGAGATCGGCGATCCGCAGGACGAGCGGTTTTTCCAGATGCTCGGGCTTTTCATGTCCGATTCGAACAACGATGCCGAAGGGCTGCATTTGGAGCGATGCCTGCGCGAGCCGTCGCTGGTCGAAGGTTTTGCCCATTACATCACCGAAACCTGGGGCGATCGCGCTTATGGCGATGACTATGTAAACCACGCGATGGTCGGTGCCGATCAGACAGTGGAGCAGGACGGAAATGTTCTGACGGCAGCGCTGACTAACCGCCGGCTGATTAGCCGCCTGCAGGCGTTCGTGCGTATCGACGCCGGGGCGATTCGGCTGTCCGACGATGCCTTCACCGCCGGATTGCCGGCCCAGCGGCACCTGCTGCGGGCGCTGTTCACCTGCGATGCGGCCGTCGGGCTGGGTTCAGTCGAGCTTCAGCACTCCAGCCGCGGACTATTGCAGGACGTTCAACTGATTCTTCTCGGTTTTGGAATTAAATCTTCAATAAGCAGCGATGGCGGAGCCGTCGCGCGCGGAGGCATGGCCCAGTCCGCAGCGCAGACCAGTCGCCACGGCCTGCGGATCGACCCGGGCAGCCTCCGCTTATTTAGAAATCATGTGTCGCTTCTTCCCGGGCGCAAGCAATCGATGCTGGCGCAGGCGGCGTTGCCGTCGGCAACGACTGACAACTGGGATGCGGTCGCCACGTTCACCCCGCTGGGCAAGCGCCAGGTATTCGATCTGACCGAGCCGGTCACCGGCAGTTTCATCGCCAACGGTATCACCGTTCACAACTGCTCGGAATACATGTTCCTGGACGACACCGCTTGTAACCTGGCGAGTCTGAATGTTTTAACTTTCTTCGATGCCGAGAGCCGGAATTTTGATATCGATGGTTTCAAACACGCGGTGCGCCTGTGGACGACCGTGCTTGAGATTTCCGTGCTGATGGCCAGTTTTCCGTCGGAGGAAATCGCCCAGCTTAGTTATAAGTTTCGAACGCTCGGGCTGGGCTATGCCAATCTGGGCGCGATGCTGATGCAGGCGGGGATCGCGTATGACAGCAGCAGGGGCCGGGCGATCTGTGCGGCAATAACCTCGATCCTCACCGGCGAAAGTTATGCCACCAGTGCTGAACTGGCGGGCGAGCTGGGCGCGTTTCCCGGGTATCAGGAGAACAAGGAAGAGATGCTGCGGGTGATCCGCAATCACCGCCGCGCCGCGCTGGGCAAGTCAACCGATTCTGCCGGGGCTTATGAATCGCTGGACATTCATCCGGTGGAAATCGACGCAGGTCAGTTTCAGGCCAAGGACCCGCTGTGCAATACGGCCCTGCTGGCTTCGGCAAGAGAGTGCTGGGATCGGGCGCTGATCCAGGGGCAGAAGCACGAGTATCGAAATGCCCAGACCACGGTGATCGCGCCGACGGGCACCATCGGGCTTCTCATGGACTGCGACACTACCGGTGTCGAACCGGATTTTGCCCTGGTGAAATTCAAGAAGCTGTCGGGCGGCGGGTATTTCAAAATCGCCAATCAGTCGCTGCGGCCGGCGATGGTGAACCTGGGGTATACCCCGGAACAGGTGCATGACATTTTGCGCTATGTGACGGGCAGCCTGAATTTGCACGGCGCACCGCACGTCAGTTGGGACAAGCTCCGCCAGCTTGGTTTTACCGAGGCCGAACTCGAGCGCGTTGAAGCGAGCCTGCCGGGCGTGTTTGAACTGTCGTTTGCCTTCAGCCCCTGGACGATCGGCGGGGCCACGCTCAACCGCCTGGGCATCGGCGAATCCGAATGGCAGGCACCGGGATTCAATCTTCTGCGAAAACTCGGCTTTACCAGGAAGCAGATCGATGAGGCCAACGACCGCGTGTGTGGCTCGGGCACGGTGGAAGGTGCGCCCCACCTGAAGCTGGAGCATTACAGCGTGTTCGACTGCGCCAACAAGTGCGGTAAGACCGGCCAGCGGTATATCGCGGTTGAAGGACACATCCGCATGATGGCCGCGGCCCAGCCGTTTATCAGCGGGGCGATCTCCAAGACGATCAACCTGCCCAATGAAGCCAACGTCGAGGACATCAAGCGCAGCTATCATCTGAGTTGGGAACTGGGCCTCAAGGCCAATGCATTGTATCGAGACGGCTCGAAGCTGAGCCAGCCGCTGAACATCAAATCCGACATCGATCTGGACAAGTCCGAAGATGATGACGAGGAGAATGTGGAAGCGGCCAAGGAGGAGATTGCCACTCAACTGGCCGGCGTAATGGCGTCGAGCGCCTTGTCGGCACCGTTAAGCTCTGACAACCTCACGGCCGTGCATACGAAAGTGATCGAAAAGATCGTCGAGCGGATCGTCGAACGCCCGCTTCGCCGGCGCTTGCCTGACACCCGCCACGCCCTGACGCACAAGTTTGATGTCGCCGGGCACGAGGGGTACATCACCGCAGGGCTATACGAGGACGGCACGCCCGGCGAGGTCTTCATCACGATGGCCAAGGAAGGCAGCACGGTCGGCGGGCTGATGGACGCCATCGCCACGCTGGTGTCGGTCAGTCTGCAATACGGCGTGCCGGTCGAATCGCTCGTGCGAAAGTTTGAACACGTTCGCTTCGAGCCGAGCGGCATGACGCGGAATGCGGACATCCCGTTTGCCAAGAGCTTGATCGATTACATCTTCCGGTGGTTGGCGATGGAGTTTGTGCCGGGTTATCGCGCGGCCAACGCCCCCCAGCGCAAGCCCAAGCCGGCTCCGGAACCCGCCGCCCCGGCTCCTTCAAACGAGCCATCCTCCGGCGAAACCGCGCCAACTCTGGCGCGCGGCCCGGCGGTGCCCGTGGCCAAGCCGGCCGTGCCCGTTCATTCGGCCGGCGGACGGATGTCGATCCTGGCCGCCGATCCCCTGAGCCAGCAGGGCAGCGAGATGCAGGCCGACGCGCCCGCCTGCGACGTCTGCGGCAGCATCACCGTCCGCAGCGGGACCTGCTACAAGTGCCTGAATTGCGGAAACTCTATGGGTTGTTCGTAATAGGTCCTGTTTCAATAAAGTCGAAGCGGATCGAAGCCTGAAGCCTCGCCGCGGAAAAACCGGTGTGTGCTGCCAAACGAAAAACGGGCACGATTCTTTCGGAATCGTGCCCGTGAGGTTTTTGGGATCGATCAGGCGATCAGGCGCTCAGGAAGTTGAACCGCTTCCGCATGGTCCAGGCCGCGCCGGCCATGGTCGCCATGCCGGTCCAGACTGCCGGGGGCAGCGGAACTGCCGGGGGGCACTCAGGCTTGTCGTCGCAGGGGTTGTGGCAGTCGCCTTTGTGGTCTTTCTTGTGATGGAAGACTTCGCCGCACTTCTTGTCGTCGTCACGCTTGCAGAAATCCTTCGGCTTTACATCGCGGCAGTCCTTTTCTTTCTTCCATTCGCAGTCCCACTTGATGGGGTTCTTGTCGCCGAGGAAGGATTCCGTCTTGCCTTTTTCTTCCTTCCGGTCTTCCTTCTTATCGACTTTCTTCTCCTCTTTCTGGTCGGGCTTCTTGTCGTCTTGTTTTTCCGACTTGAAGCCGTCGTTGTTGCCCTTGGGGAAGGAGTGAACGCTGCCGGCTTGCGCTTGCGACACATAGAGCATCGACGCCAGGCCGAGAGCCACGAGTTTCCAATGCGTGCTGACCATAACAGGAACCTCCGAAATTGCCGCGTCGATTTCGTAGAGACAACAAGACCCCGCAAGGCACACCCGCGCCTTGTGATTCGAGCGTTTCGTTCAATCTCTTTGATTGGCCCGTCAGAAATTTTCACTAGCGGGCTTCGACATCGGACACCCGGAACCTACCCCGGGATTTGCCCCCCGGCGAACCAAAGCAAGAAAAATCCGGGGGATTTTTGCCCATCGGCCTGACGAATAGCACGGCCAATCCGGCAAGGTACGCCGGTGCCGGATATGCCGGCAGTTGATGGCGTCTGATAACACACGCGGCGAGGCGGTCAGCCATAGTGACGTTATATTTAATGTGCTGCTATCACGGGTGGTGGCGAAATAATTCGGGCTTTGAATCCGATAACACCCGGAGATCGGAGGCTTGCCACACTTGCCATCGAGTCATATTCTCCAACCACCGCCATGAACCCAGGCTCTTCAAAACCTGACGCCGGCCTCTCCCCCGCGATGCGTCAGTATCGGCAGTTCAAAGCGCAGTATCCCGGATATGTCCTGTTTTTTCGGATGGGAGATTTCTATGAGATGTTCTGGGAGGACGCGATCACTGCCGCCAAGTCCCTGGGGCTGACCCTCACCAGTCGCAACAAAGGTGCCGCCGACGAAATCCCGATGGCCGGCGTCCCGTTTCATGCCGTAGAAGGGTATTTAAGAAAGATGATCGTCGCCGGTCACAAGGTGGCCATCTGCGAGCAGACCGAAGACCCGGCGACGGCCAAGGGACTAATTAAGCGCGAAGTGGTGCGTCTGATGACCCCCGGCACGATCACCGACGAAGCCCTGTTGGAAGGGGGCGCGGAGAATCATCTGGCCGCTGTGGCGTTCAACGTCACCCGGGACGACGGATTCAAAGCCGGATTGGCCTGGGCCGATCTATCCACCGGAAGCTGCATCGCGATGTGCGGGGACGAGCAGCAGGTGCTGGACGAACTGGCTCGGCTTCGCCCGGCGGAGGTGCTGCTGCCGGAATTGCCCTCGGGTCAGGATCATCCATTTGCCGCGCGCGTAAAAGCCCAGGGCATCGGCTCCATCTCTAATCGACCGGGGTGGCAATTCACGGTGCATCACGCGCACGAAGTATTCGCGCGACAATGGCAGATGACGACGACTTCCGGGCTGGGCTTTGCCGACGACGAACCGGGCGTGCTCGCCTGTGCGGCCATCGTGTCTTATCTGGAAGAGACTCAGAAGGCGGGCCTTGCACACTTGCGCCCGCTCAGGCGTCATAATGTGGACGATCACCTGGGAATCGATCCGTGCAGTTGGCGGAGTTTAGAGATCGACCGGACCGTGCGTTCCGGGCAAACAGCCGGAACGTTGCTCAGCGTGATCGACCGAACCGGCACCGCGATGGGGGGACGGCTGCTGCGCGCCTGGTTGCGTTATCCGCTGACCGATATCGAACACATCAACGCGCGACAGACCGCGATCGCGGCTCTTTTGGAAGCGCCCGGCGTGCTGAAGGACGTGACCGCGCGGCTCGATGGTCTCTGCGATATTGAGCGCATCATCGCTCGATTGGCGGTGGGGCGGGCTAATCCGCGCGACCTGGCCGGGCTGGGCCGGGGTTTGTCTGCAATTCCCGGACTTGTCCAAAGTCTGCAAGTCCTGCCCGAAGCCGATGCCGTCGCTCCCGATCTAACCGCCAGCCTCGCCTTCTGCACCGCCCGCGCCGAATATATCAACTCCGCGATATCGACCGAACCGGCACAGCACTTGCGCGACGGGGGCGTGATTGCCATCGCTTTCGACGCCGAACTCGATCGCCTTCGCGAGCTGGGCACCAGCAGTCAAAAATGGCTGGCGGGGTATCAGGCCCGGCTGTCGGCGCAGGCGAACATTCCTTCCCTGAAGGTGGGATTCAACAAGGTCTTTGGCTATTACATCGAAGTCACGAACAGCCACAAAGACAAAGCCCCCGCCGACTGGATTCGCAAGCAGACGACGACCAACTCCGAGCGCTATATCACACCCGAACTGAAGGAGTTTGAAAACGAAGCACTGGGCGCGCGCGATCGGGCCATCGCGCTGGAGCAGAGCCTTTTTGAGCAAGTGCGCCAGGCGCTGTTGCCTCATCTGGCAGCGTTTCAGGAGTTAGCCGGCGCTTTAGCGCGGCTGGACGTGCTCTCGGGTTTGGCCGGACTGGCCATCGACCGGCGCTATTGCCGACCGGAAATGGTTGAAGCCCGCGTACTGGAGATCGTGGATGGGCGCCATCCGGTGCTGGAACAGCAGTTGGGTAGCGAGTTCGTCGCCAACGACGTGAATTTTGCCGAGACCGATTCGCTGCAACTCATCACCGGCCCGAACATGGCCGGCAAGTCTACCTTCATCCGGCAGGTGGCGCTGATAACGCTGCTGGCGCAGGTGGGTTCATACGTGCCGGCGAAGTCCGCGAAGATCGGCATCGTCGATCGACTTTTCACGCGCATCGGCGCGTCGGACGAGTTGCACGCGGGCCAATCCACCTTCATGGTGGAAATGACCGAGACGGCCAACATTCTCAACAACGCCACGGCGCGCAGTCTGGTGGTGCTGGATGAAATCGGCCGCGGAACCAGCACGCTGGACGGACTGAGCCTGGCCTGGGCCATCGCCGAACACATCGCTGCCGAGGTGAAATGCCGCACGCTTTTTGCGACGCATTACCATGAACTGACCGACCTGGCCAATCGTTTTAAGGGCGTGAGAAATCTGAATGTTGCCGTCCGCGAATGGGAAGACCAGGTGGTGTTCCTGCATCGGATCGTCGAAGGGGGGACCGACCGAAGTTATGGCATTCACGTGGCTCGACTGGCGGGCGTGCCCCGCGCCGTGCTGGAGCGCTCGCGGCAATTGCTTGGGGAACTGTCGGTTCAGCACGTCGGTCGCCCGCGTGTCAGCCGCAATAAAAAGAGCGATCGCGCGATCGACGAAGCGCAGTTGACACTTTTTGCCGATCCGGCCAAGGAACTTCTGACGGCGCTGGGAGGGATTGATCCGACCGCCATGACCCCGATCCAGACGTTTGAGCTTCTTCGGCAGTGGAAGGATAAATATGGCAAATGAGCGATCGGGAACCAACCCGACCAACGCAACGAACCAGCCTTGACGCAGGATGAATGGACCATGCTTGCCCGCACGAGACAGTCCGAGTGGATGGACGCGCCCGACGCCGATAACGCGCAGTTGGCGCGGTCGCTACGATTTATCGAACGCGTAAATCGGTGGCTGGGCTACACGCGAGCAACGCTGGGGCATTTGGAGCGGCTCACCCGAGACTGGCAGGCAGGCGAGAGGATGAGCGTGCTGGACGTGGCGACCGGGTCGGCGGACGTTCCGCGGGCCATGCTGCAGTGGGCCGCGCGCAAGGGTATCGAATTGCACGTCACCGGCGTTGATCGCCACCCGGCCACGCTTGCCCTGGCCGATCAGGCACGGCCTGACAGGCTCGAACTGTTACAAGGCGATGCCCTGGCACTACCGTTTGCCGACGGCGCGTTCGACTACGTTACATGCAGCATGTTCCTGCACCACCTTTCCGACGAAGACGCGGTCGTCACGCTCAAGGAAATGCACCGTGTCGCCCGGCGAGGGATCATCGTCGCGGATTTGCTGCGAACCCGCGCGGCCAGATTCTGGATATGGCTCTTCACAATTCGCGCCAATCCAATGGTGAAGCACGACGCGCGAGCAAGTGTGCGCCAGGCGTTTACCGCCGACGAAATTCGCTCGCTCTGCAAAATCGCCGGGTGGAATTCTATGAGCTATCACAGGCACTTCGCCCACCGCTCCGTGCTGGTTCTAAAAAAGCCCGCAGCCCCGGATTGACCACCGGCACTTTTCGTTCTGGGTCATTGACTGGCCATTGACACTTGGCCATTTTTTGAAAACGCCCAAAAAAACCCGGCGGGCGATAATTTAATCTCGCCCGCCGGGGTTACTTTTCATGCCCTTGCCGATGCCGCGACGCTCAGAGCGTCACGACCGCGGGCTTTTCCTGCTGGGGCTTGATTTCGGGGATGAGTTGTCGGGCGATGTCGCCTTCATTGGACCACTTTATCACGTCGGCCAGGGTGGTCTTGGCCAGGCAGCGCATGTAGAGTTTTTCGATGCGTTCCAAGCGGTTTTCCAACGGTTGCAGGTCCTGATCGTGCGCGCTGCACGTGGGCCGGGGCAGGGCCTGAAGGGCCTTGAGAACATCGAGAATGTGAATTTGTTCGGGCAACGCGGCGATGCGGAACCCGCCATGCAGTCCTTTTTGCGATTCGACGATCCGCGCCCGGGCCAGTTTCTGGAGCAGTTTTCCGAGATAATTCGACGGCACATTGACCGCCTGAGCCACCTGCGGGGTCTGATGGAAATCGTCTTCCGGTTGATTGGCCAGATGAATCAAAGTCCGCAGGGCATAGATGGAAGTATTGTTGAGCATGGCAAAAGTCTCCAAAGGATATCTTATTATCTTATTCATCGGCTTTTGGAAGTAAAGAATAAAGAGACTAAAATATCTTATTACATTTATTACTCTAATAAATTCTATAAGTATCTTTAAAATAACAAGTTATGTTTCTTGTTATATCATTCGTTCGACTGAATCTCGGGGAGTGGCCAAGAATCTCGCGGACGGTTTCGAGCCAAATCAGCCCCGCGAGGTGTGCTTTTCTTCCGGGGGATTGATCTCGCACCCAACCGATGCGAAGGGCGCGGTTTGATCCCCAAAGCATCATTGCACCAGCCCTTTCGTTAGCCGCAAAAAGACGTCCTCAAGCTTCAGTTGTTGCGGGGCCACGCTATGCAGTTGGAATCCGCCGGCCAGGAGCGATTCGATGAGAAAATGATGGTGCAGCGAGGCGTCTTTCAGGCTGATGCGGAGCTGGCCGTTCAGGCGCTCGACGCGCTCCACGCGGGGGTCGCGCTGCAAAAGCGCTTGTGCCCCATCGGGGTTGGTTACCACGTCGATGCAGATGATCGGGTGGGTTCCGGCCCGCTGAAACAGGTCGTCGATCGTCCCTGCGATCAAAAGTTTTCCCCGTTCGATAATGCCCAGCTTGTTACAAAACTCACCCAGTTCTGAAAGGATATGACTGGAAATGAGAATGGTCTTGCCAAGCCGCTGAAGTTCCTTGAGCAGCTCGCGGATTTCGATTCTTGCTCGCGGATCAAGTCCGCTGGCCGGTTCGTCCAGAAGCAATACGGGGGGATCGTGGACCAGCACCCGGGCCAGGCCCAGTCGTTGCTGCATCCCGCGTGAGAGGGAATCCACCAGCGCGTCCTTCTTGTAAACCAAGTCGGTGAGATCGAGCACGTCCTGGACGATTTTCCGGCGTTGCCTGCGTGGGATGCCGTAGGCGCTGGCGAAGAATTCGAGATATTCGCAGACTTTCAGGTCTTCATAAACACCGAACGAGTCGGGCATATAGCCGATATTTCGGCGGACGAAATCGCCATTGGATTGCACGGCTTTGCCAAGGATGCGGGCCTGACCGGAGGAAGGCTCCAGCAGGCCGGCCAGAATTTTCATGGTGGTGCTTTTTCCAGCGCCGTTGGGGCCGATGAAGCCGAAGACGTCGCCGGGGACGAGCGAAAGAGACAGGCCATCCAGCGCCAGCAGCGAGCCGTAGCGCCGGGTGAGATCGATCGTCTCGATCGCCGGCGGCGCGAGCGGACCGGTGATGGGTAGCGATATCACCTCCGCGTCCGGCTTGATCGTCAGCACGGGCATCATTGTCTCAACGGCATCGGTCGACGGTGTTTGCATCTTGGGTTCCCAACTCACGACTCTACGGTTTCAATCGCGAAAGTGCGCGAACGTATAGCCAGTGCTTTTCCACCGGCGCTTGATTCTCCAGTTTCATGTCTGATTCGCTCAACATTGCCCGGGCGGAGATAACGACGCACGTTCCATCGGCCAGCGCCCGGGCGATGGCTCGGCTCCGCTGCGGAGCAAGATCGCCGGGGATGAACCACGGAGGCCTTGGCCCGCCACTCCCCGGCATCATCGTTCGCTTCCTGCCGTTCACGCCAGTGGGGTAAGACGTTGTCAGGTCGTCGTCGCCGTCTGGCGTGTCGATGCAGGTGGTCGCAGCGATCATCGGGATGCGCACTGCGCGCACTTCCTTCGGCCCCAGCGTCAAATCCGCCGATGATTGCAGCTGTCCCGTATGCACGGCCAATGCATTCAGCGGGGTGTCGAGCAGATTGTGGATCGTGCCGACCAGTTCGGGGCCGTCGCCCGACGACGCGTCAAGCTTCAGTTCGGCGCGCAAGACCGGTGGGGCGGGCGCACGCGTTTCGGACTGCATCAGGCGCAGACTCCACACGGGCACTTCCATGTTTATGGGGCGTGAGTCGTCCTGTGTCTGATGGAAATCCAGCATCACGCCGCCACCGACTCCGCGCCAATAGCCGTAGGGGCTGACCGGTTGCCACCACGACCCCGCCGGCGCGGCCAGGTCATACTCGCGCGTTTGCGGGGAATAAATCGCCACAAAATCACTCTGCGCCACCACCGTGTTATCGGCCTGATCGCGCAGCTCCGCGGTCCGAAAGTGGAGCTCGCCGCTCTTGAAGACATGGCCCGCATAGAGCGCGCCAAGCGTTATTAAAATCACCCAGGCCGGCACCGTCACCCAGGTGAGGGGCTGGCGGCCGATCTTCTTCAGCACGAGATAATCGATCGGCCCGACCACCAGCAACAGCCCGCTGAGCATGATGGCGATATAGGAGAAACCGAACTGGCCGACGCCGGGGATATCTGCCAGCGGGAGGCCGACCGCTTCAAACGCGTTCGACTGTCGCGGCTGCCATTGGTTCTGCCCATATCGCGCCGCACCCTCTGGCCGAGGGGCGGGCAGAAATTCGGCGAGCAGGTCGTTGTAAAACTTCTTGCCGATCAGGGTGTCGGCAAAATCGAGCAGAGCCAGTTCGACGGGAACGATCATCACCTGCCCCAGCCCGGCGCGCATTCGGAACGCACGAACCGGGTGCAGGGGAAAGATCGGCTGGGCCACGGCATCGCTGCGGGGTTCGATGGGACGGGCGGCGAGATTGCGAAATCGGCCGGGCAGCGAAAGGGCGACCAAGTCGCCGGGTGTCAGTTCGATCGAACCGACACTGCCGACGGTCCCGGGAAGAATTCTGGCCAGGGGGCTGGCCGGCGGAATTCCACCGTCGCCGGGGGTGAGGATCAACTGCCCGCCGGCGCGGGTCCAATCGACGATGGCCCGCTGCTGGTCGGCCGACAGACCCTCAAGATCCGGACTCAGCAGGATCAGGACATCCAGTGCATCGAGTCCCACCGCAGCCTGGGGCAGAAGGCGTGGCTCGATCACCACAGACGTGACGCGATCCGAATCGAGCTTTCCCGTCAAGCGCCTGGCGAGCCGCTCGTCCCCGCTGATGCCGATGAACGATTTTCCCTCGTCCATATACTGGGGCCAATGCCCCATGCGACCAAGCTCCTCGTCCATTTTCCAAGTCGCCAGATGCCTGCCCGTGCGGTCGTCGGCGAGGTTGACGGTGAGATCGTTGTTGTATTGCACGAGCGGAAGATAGATGGGGAAAGTTGCCGCGCGTGGGCCAGCGGCCACCACCTGCTCGATGCGCATCTGCCTTGCCGAGGCCCCGCCCGTCTCCACGGACACCCGCACGTTTCGTGGGGTTGGGTCGGACAGACTCACAAAAATCGGCGACCACCTGCCCTGATGAACGAAATTGTTCCAACCAACTTCCACCGACAGCGCCGTATCCGCCCAGCCGCCGGCAGCCAGCCCTGCCACCACGGCGATGAAGCTCAGCAGACGCGAGAGTAAAATTGTCGGCGGCATGTTAAGGGCCGATGATAACGCGCCCCGGCCCGATCCGAAATTGGCCCCCAGTCGATTCATGACAATCCATCCCACCGTTCGGCGTCTTCTTCGGCGCGGGCCTCTGGTTCAATTGGCGTTTCGACTATCACGCGCCTGCTGCTGCGCGCCTCGCGCCCTAATCTGCCCGGGGCAATTTCCGGTGTCGACCACCCGGCAAACAGCGACGCTCCGATTTCCACTTCCGACATCATCAGGCACAGGCTCATTATGAACTCCTTTTTGCACGATACCGGCCGGGCGAATTCCCGCTGCGGTTTCGTGGTCGCTTAATCTTCGGTTGATACCGAACATTTTCCGTACAAATTTTTCCGTCTTACGCATGTAGCATCGGAGCAAATGCCTGAACACCATTAGTGGTGGCCGATAGATTCGCACGTCCCATAATCGAGCCGAGGCCCCAACTCAAAATCAGCGAAAAATGCACCCCAAAAATATCACCGCTGCTCGAGCGCGTGACGATGGCGGATGATCCGGCCCGTGTGTACGTACACCACGTCCTCGGCCACGTTCGTGCAATGGTCGGCGATCCGTTCAAAATTCTTGGCGATCATGATGTTGGCCAGATTCACCGCAGGCTCGTTGAGCGAACTTTGCAGGCGCGTGATCGCCTCGGCAAAAACCTGGTGACACAATGCGTCCACTACGTCGTCCCCATTTAGCACGCGCCGGGCAAGTCCCTCGTCAGACTGGTTGAATGCCTGGATGGTTTGCCGCAGCGTTTCCACCACGCTCGTGCCCATCACCCGGAGGTCCGGGGGAAGATCGTAGCTGGCCAGCGACGCCAGGAAAATTACCCGGTGAGAAACGTTCACCGCGCAGTCGGCAATCCGCTCGAAATCCCCATTGGCCTTGATGATCGTGGCGATGCGCCGCAAATCCACCGCCGCCGGCTGGTGCAGCGCCAGCAAGTCGATCGCGGTGCTTTCGATGCGCACCTCCTCGTCGTCAATGCGGACGTCCTGCTCGATCACGCTCTGGGCCAGCCTGCCATCCACGCTCAGCAGTGCCTGGGTCGCGTTCTCCATGCTGCTCTGCACCATGGCGCTCATGCGCGCCAGTTGCCCCCGAAGCTGCTCCAGACGGTCGATGAAGTGATGAGACATGATAAGTTGTGATATAAGTTGTGAAAGATAATCAATTATAACTCAAGCCATCATCCGAAACGCCCGGTGATGTAATCCTCGGTACGCTTCTGCCTGGGATTGGTGAACATCTGCCGGGTTCGATCGTACTCAACCAGCGAACCGATGTAAAAAAAGGCCGTCCAGTCGCTCACCCGCGCTGCCTGCTGCATGTTGTGGGTCACCACTACGATCGTGTAGTTCTGCTTCAGCTCGATCATCAGGTCTTCGATCTTGGCCGTGGCGATCGGATCCAGCGCGCTGGCCGGTTCGTCCATCAGCAGCACTTTCGGCTTGGTCGCCAGCGCCCTGGCGATACACAGCCGCTGTTGTTGCCCGCCCGAAAGCCCCAGCGCGCTGCTCTTCAGCCGGTCCTTCACTTCGTCCCACAACGCCGATTTCCGCAAACAGTCTTCCACCACGCCATCCAGCCCGCCGCGATCCCGGATGCCCTGGAGTCGCGGGCCGTAGGCTACGTTGTCGTAGATGCTCTTGGGAAATGGATTGGGCTTCTGAAACACCAGCCCGACCTCGCGCCGCAGGCTTACCAAATCGACCTTCGGATCGTAGATGTTGGTCGTGCCGATCAGCAGTTCGCCTTTAACGTGGCAATGCGGGATCAGGTCGTTAAGCCGGTTGATCGACCGCAGAAACGTACTTTTGCCACACCCGCTTGGCCCGATGAACGCCACCACATTGTTCCGTGGGATTTTCACCGAAACCGATTTGATGGCTTCGGTCTGGCCATAGAACACCGACACCGCGCGGGCTTCGATGAGAATTTCATCGACCGCCTGTGGGTTGGTCGTCTCGGCAGTCACAACCGACGCTCGATCGACCGCCGGCACTCGGGAAGCAATACGACTCATAGGTTGACTCCTGCTTGGCCCGTTCACTGTAAAATCCCACCTGCTCGGGGCAACGACTTAAAGAAACATTAACAATCTGGGAATCTGGGCAGATTCGCTTCGCCTCCATTTCCGGAGGCCCTTCGGATGACACGAAGAGTCGTTCCCGGGCAGATTTCGTCAAAAATCGGCCAAATATGCATGATTCGGACAGATTGTTTTGACAAAAGGGGGTCCAAAGGGGGTCCCAAAGAGGTCCCAATGGTGTCCCGGCAGATTCCAAAGCATTGAAGCTGTCTTCCGACATTGTCGATCGGCCTGCCCCGGCAATTGTAGATCCGGCTTGGCCGGACGATTTGCCCCAGATCGAACCTAACGCCGAGCAGTAACCCCGCGGCTTCAACGCGCCCGGCTTGGCGGGCAACAAAGGCAACGAACTGGTCCATGGTCATAACGATACTCCTTTACCCCAAGGGCAAGAGTTGCGCGAATTGGCGCCTTTTCGCGCAACTTGGGGTGCTGTAAAATGCACTTAACCATCTGCTGATACACGGCTTGTAAAAAATTTTATTTTTTTCGAAAGGGGTCAAATCTTGGTGCGCTTTTTGGCGCCAATTTGCGCACCAAATGGCGATGAGGGGTGCTGCGGCCGGGCAAGGAGGGTCTGTCTGCAAGAATCGACTTTTTGGGGATGCGCCTTACGGCATCAGGCGCGGGTCTTCGCCGAGGTTGAACTTGACTTGCTCGCGGGTGGTCGGTTCGCGGTGCTGGCTGTTGGGCAAGGCCAGGTATTGAAGCCTACCGTCGCCGCGGAAATACCACCGCTGAAGTTGCCCCACGCCGTTGACCTGCACCGACAGGCACCGCAGCACCCCCGATTCGTCACTTCGTACAGCGTCGGTCGAAGGTTCGACCCTCACCAGCACCGGCCGCGGGGTGACCAGCCCTTCAAACCCGGGAAGCGATTCGGTGGACAGGATCATCGGCCGATCGCCACTGCGCCCCAGGAGGAGCATGAGCCAGGCCCCGGGCAGAAATTCCGGTCCGGGGGCGAGCGTTTCGGTGCCGACGACCGTCCCGCGAGCCGTGATGCGCGTATCGAGGCGCCCGGCGTCGGCCAGCAGGGATTTCTGTGCCAAGGTGGGCTTGAGAGAGTCGTCCACCGAAGCCCGCGCGTCGTCGCGGCGCACTTCATAGGAGACATTGGCAAAATCTGCCGAGCTGTCCCATTTCTGGGTGATGCGCGCCAGGTGCCGGTCCGGGGCGCGCCAGCGGGCCTCTCGCTGCAGCAGCCAGGGGGATGAATCATCGAACGATTCATGGGACCAACCGATGAACGGGTCCGGCGAATCGTCCGACCAAATCCACCATCGCTCGGCGCGCTGGCCGGCCAGCAATTTGCCCAGCCCCGCAGCGCGAAACGCCGCAACCTGATCGGCCCCGGCCTTGAACATCCCGGGCAGGTCTTGCGCCTTGCCAAACACCAGCCCCTGCTGGATCGTCTGCCAGGCCCGCTCGAGGGGCGCGGGGTTTTCGTCCTGCGCGCGTCCGATCGCCAGCACGCCGGCACCTTTGCCGTCGGTTTTTACATAAGCCTTGAGCGCAAACTGAGCAAAATCGCGCGTGTCGCTGGCATCGACTCGCCAGGTGTCGGCCGTCACCTGCTGTACCCGGGCGCTGAGCCAGTTGATGTCATGCAGCGACAGCATGGCCAGCACGCTGCCCGAATCGATCGTCGGCAGCAGGCAGGGAATAATCTCCATCGTCGCCCATTGTCGCGCGTCACGCGCAAGCAGCCGAACCGATCTGCGATGCGCATCCTTGTTGGGCAGGACATCAAAACCGTTGGGCAATGCAAAAGAACCGCCGTCGGGCAGCGCCACCGGTCCGGTCATCGTGGCCGAGTGTTCTTCGGTGAGTTTGATCGAATCGATCACCTGCATGAGCAGGTCCTTGTCGGCTTCGTCCAGACGCCCGCGAGATTCGAGCGAGACGGTGATCGCCTGTTGAGAGGGGAGCACGGCGCAGGCGAAAAGGCCGATCTGTGGGGAAGCCGGTTCGTCCGATTCACTTGCGGTATTGCGCAAGTCACGAGCACCGACGAAGAAAAACCCCGGCCAGCCGGCGAAATCGATCGGTCCGACGGTGACGGGCAATGACAGGCGCCGGGGATCGATCGGAACATACTGGATGTTCGTCCGATCGAGATATTCGCGGGCGCTCATCAGTGCGCTGGTGCGCTCGCGGACCACGGTGATGGTTCGGCCGGGTTCGTCGGCGAGTTGCTCGGTGGCCTGCAGAACCACCGGCGCGGTGCCCGTGCTGATCTGCCATTTGGCCGGCAGGCGGACCGACAACGTGCCGGCCTGGCGCGCTTCGGCGAGCGTCGGCCTGCCGGCGCTCGTGCGATAATGCGTGAACCACCCGGCCAGCCCCAGCGTGCCGGCCAACACCAGCCACATCGAGGCCTGCATCATCACTCGTCGCACGCGCGTCTCGGGCTGCCTTCTGGCCATGATGCCGATTATACTTCCGACATGATCCTGCGACACCTTTACCGCGCGATCATGGATTTCGGCTATCCCTCGCGGTGCGCCGCTTGCGAGGCGGATTTGTCCGCGGACCATCACGCCATCACCAGCCACGGTGCTGCTGCCGGCCCGCTCTGCCCGGTCTGCGATGCCGATTTGTCGTCATTGCAAGCTCATCCCGCCTGCCGGCTTTGTGGTCTACCGCTTCCGCTGGCCGATGGCGACTGTCCTTACTGCTTCAATCGCGGGGTGGCTCATTACGAGCAGGTGCTGAGGCTGGCCACGCTTGGCGATCCGCTGCGCCCGCTAATTCACAAGATCAAATACAGTCGTCGCTGGACGCTGGCGGAGTTTCTGGCCGATCGCCTGCGCTCGGCTGCGGCAGTGGCGACGGCGCTGCAGCAGGCCGATGCGGTTCTACCGGTCCCGCTTCATTTCCGCAGGCGCTTCGAGAGGGGGTTTAACCAGGCCGAAGTCTTCGCCCGGCACTTGGCGCGCCCGACCCACCTCAAGTTGATCCAGCCGGTGGAGCGGGTGCGTGATACACCGACACAGACCCGCCTGTCGCGCCAGCAGCGCGAGCAAAACCTCCGCGGGGCTTTTGCGCTGCTCGATCCCCGAGCCGTCGCCGGTAAACATCTGCTCGTTATTGACGACGTGATGACCACCGGCGCCACGCTGCGCGCCTTGGCCCAGGCCTTGCAAAGCGCCCGCCCGGCCAGTCTCACTGCGGTCGTGATTGCCGTCGCCGATCCGCGGGGGAGGGATTTTGAGACGATTTAGCCCCCGCGCGTCGGTGCCGCCGACTTGATCTTTCTCCCCGTATCCGTTGCTATCCGGCGGATATGAACAGCCAATCTTACGAGTTTCTAAAATCGATCGAAGAGACCCCGAGCGTGAGCGGATATGAACAGCCCGTGGCCCGCCTGGTCCGCAAGCGGATGGCCGGCTTTGCCGATACAGTGACGACCGACGTGCATGGCAACGTGGTGTGCTGCCTTAATCCCAAGGCGCCGGTTCGGGTGATGCTGGCCGGGCATATGGACCAGATCGGCTTGATGGTCAACCACGTCGCCGACGACGGGTTTCTGCGCTTTGTCGCGGTCGGCGGGATTGATAACACCGTGCTGCCGGGCAGCCGGGTGACGGTGCATAGTGCCGGCGGGCCGGTGCAGGGAGTGATCGGCCGTAAGCCGATTCATCTCATGAAGCCCGAAGACCGCGACAAGTCCAAGATCGAACTTGACGCGCTGTGGATCGACATCGGCGTAGCCAATCGTGAGCAGGCGCTGAAGCGCGTGGCCATCGGCGATCCGGTGACGTTTGTTTTGGGCATGACGCGCATCGGCGACGACTGCGTGGCCTCGCCGGGGCTGGATAACAAGGTGGGGACGTTTGTGGTGATGGAAGCGCTGCGCCTGGCAGCGAAGATGAAAATCAAATGCGCCCTCTACGCCGTCGCCACCGTGCAGGAGGAGATCGGCCTTCGCGGGGCGCACACCAGCACGTTCGGGATCGACCCGCACGTGGGCATCGCGGTCGATGTCACGCACGCCAGCGACAATCCCGGTGCCGAAAAATCGGTAGTCGGTGACCTGGCGCTGGGCAAAGGTGCGGTCATAGCCCGCGGGCCAAACATCAATCCGGTTTTGGGCGAATTGCTGATCGATACGGCAAAAAAGCAAAAGCTGCCGTATCAAATTGCCGCCGCCCCCAGAGCCACCGGTACCGACGCCAATGCCATGCAGCTTTCCCGATCCGGCGTGGCCACCGCGCTGGTGAGCATCCCCAATCGCTACATGCACACGCAAGTGGAAATGGTGAACCTGGCAGACCTGGAATCGATCGCGGAGCTGCTCGCACAGACGGTAGCGAGAATCGACGCCAAGACGCGGTTTATACCGGAATGAAGCGCCGAACCTGCCGGCTCGGCTCGCGCGATCGGCCTCAGAAGACTCAGAAGAGATCGATTCGGCAACAAGCCAGAATTTCTGACCGCGAGAACACCCAGCGCTGCTTCCCGATCGCCGGCGACTTGCCTAGGCCTGGTCTTTGGGCTTGGCGGTGGCCGGGCTGGCGGCGCCAGCGCGGGTGGTGCCTGCTAGCTGGTCGGCGGGCAGTTGTTGCTGCTGGGCTTGCTCGATCAGGCTCACCAACGCCTTGATCTCCCGGATCGATTCCGGGCTGCCCCACATCAGCACCCAGTCCACATGCCAGTTGCACCGCTCAAAAGTGCAGCCTTCCAGATGATAGATCGTCTCCCGCAGGATCAGCGTGCAGGCAACGAAGTTGCACTTCACAAAGGCCTGTCCGGAGATGTAAACGGTCTGGTTAAGAAATGTTTCGTTTTCGTGCTTGGTCAGTAACATGTTATTGATTCCTTGCCGATAGGTGGAACTTAGTGTTACCGGGAGAAGGAATTTAGTCAAACCGCCGAAGGCAAAGTGCGGAAATATTGGGGGTGGCATTTTTTTGTGGGTGGTGGTGGATTTGGCAGTACAGGCTTTTCGGCCTGTGGTCAGACTCGGGTCAGAGGCCCAAGCGACTGAGACAGAATGGGGCCGAAGGGAGTTGCTCCGCAGAAAGTGGCGACACCCGAAATGTCAGGAAACCCGGTTCGGTGGGTTGCCAACCTGGGTGGTTCACAGCAAAATCGATATAGAAAGCGGAAGGAAATACTTATGAAAATCTTTAAGCGCGTCATTCTGGCCGTGGTGGTGTTGGTGGTCTTGGCAGCGGCGGTGGTTTATTTCAAGCTCAACACAATTGTTAGGAGCGTTGTTGAGACGCAGGCGACTAACTCTTTGAATGTGCCTACGACGCTCGGCTCGGCTAACCTCAATTTGTTTGGCGGGAATGTTTCGCTGAAGAACCTCGACATCGGCTCGCCGGTGGGGTTCAGCGCGCCCAAGATGTTTTCCCTGGGTGGCGTTGCGGTCGACACCAGCCTGAGCGAGCTTCGGCAAACTCCGCTGAAGGTCTCGCAAATCGTCATCGACAATCCGCGGCTGGTCCTGGAACAAAAGGGCATGAAGACCAATGTACAGGCGCTGATGGACCAGTTGCCCAAGAGCCAGCCGCAACCCGACGCCAGCGGGAAGCCTTCGGAGCCGATGAAGCTCATCATTGGCTTGTTGCAGATGAACAACGCGGAATTGGCGATCAAGTCCGATACTTTTGACAAGGAATTTACGCTGAAACTGCCGTCGGTGACGGTGAAGGACATCGGCTCGGGCGAAGGGAATAAGAACGGGGCTGCGGTAAAGGAAGTGATCGCCAAGGCGATGCAGGGGATCATCGCCGCGGCCAGCGAATCGGACCAACTGCCCGCCCCGGTGAAGCTCATGCTGAAAGGGAACCTGAACGAACTGGCCTCGAAATTGGGTGGAGAGGTGAAGGCGCAGGCTGAAAAAATTCAGCAGGATCTGACGAATAAAGCGACCGGGGAAATGAATAAGCTGTTGGGAAAGAACGATGGCAAAACGCCGAGCACGCAAGACGTTAAAGGGAACGCCGTCGAAGGCCTCAAGGACCTCCTCGGCGGGGACAAAAAGAAATAAGCGATCGGCCGGGTCAGATAAAAAGCCGGGCATAGTTCAAGTTAAAGGCATCGCCAAGTCTGGCGCGACCGCGACAGTCGTGTCCGTGGCCGCGCCGGCCTCGCGGCGCGTGCTGCACCTGTTGTCGGATTCCACCGGCAATCTCGGCCAGCACATGGTGACGGCGTTTCTCACGCAGTTTCCCCCCGAAATATTCGTCATCCGGCGCTGGATGTTCCTGTCCAGCATCGACCGCGTGCAGGAAACGCTCGATCACCTCAAGGACGAACCGGGCATCGTTCTCCATGCCGTCGTCGAGCCGGCTTCCAAGGAACTCATCGAGCGGGTCTGCCAAAAATACGCCTGGCCCACCTGCGATCTCACCGGACCGTTTGTGGATTTCATCTCGCGGGCCTCGGGTGTGCTGCCCTCGCCGAATGTGCATCGCCTGCACGACATTTCCAATGCCTATCACGCGCGCATTGAAGCGTTGGAGTTTACGCTGGAACACGACGACGGCCTGGGCTTGGAAACCCTGCACGAAGCGCAGATCGTGCTGGCGGGGGTTTCGCGCACAAGCAAAACGCCCACCAGCATCTATCTGGGCCAGCAGGGTTATCGCGTGGCCAATATCGCGCTGGCCATGCAGGTGGACGTGCCCAGCCAACTGCTGATGCTCCGCACGAAGAACGTGGTGGGGCTGCTTATCAATCCGCGGACGCTTACGGAAATCCGCACCAACCGTCAGATGAGCTGGCGCATGACGGGCACCAGTTACAACGACCCTCAATTCGTGACGCGCGAGTTGCAATGGAGCCGGGAGCTTTTCCAGAAGCAGGGCTGGCACACACTCGACGTAACCGATCAGGCCATCGAAGAAACCGCCGGCCGGATCGTCCACTTATTGCGCCTGCGCGCCGAGCATTAGGTGATGGCGATGGGGCGGGTCCGGTCAAACATCTGCAATCACTCGGCAACGAGGTTATTGTTATACTCCGCCCGGTTGACCGCGCCGCGCTGACAAACATCCGGACTTTTTTGTTGGCGTTGTAGTTGCTGTGGACGGAACTCAGAAGGATACATGAAGCCACTCCGCCGGATCGTTCACATAATGATCAGCTGCCTCGTGAGCCTTGCATGCGCCGGTTGCTTTACCATGCAACTGCAGAAAACAACGCAGCCGTATGGTTATAAGGAATTCACTCGCGCTGCCTGGCGCGGCGACAATTCCGGCCATCTCATCGTCGAATATGGATCTTGGCTCACACTAGATGCTCTAGGCCATCCAGGGGTCGATCCAGACGGCATAGAAGTGTTTGATCTTGAGCCGCTGGCCAGCGGCTTCATTCTGCGCCGCGATGAGTTGGTCAAGGTAATTTCTGATGGCCGATTCATGTCTGCCAACATTGACGACGCGCGTGGTCGGTCGATTCAAAAGGCGAGGGCTACAAGGTTAGACAACCGTTCCTCCGATTATCACTGGCTTAAGCTTGGAGGGGAGATCCGCACCCCAAGGCGGGAAATATGCCTTTTCAAAATTCTGCCCCCCCGCGCGGCTGAACGCGATCATGTATATGTCCCCGACACCGACAAACCCGATGATCTGTTTCTGGCCATCCCGCGCGCACCGGCTATCGCCCTGGAAAGCCGCCGTCGTCGGGCGAGGATTCTTATGCCGCTGACTGTTGCCGCCGATATCTTGACCTCTCCTCTTCAGGCTCCGCTATGGGCCATGGTATTTTTGTTTCCGTGGCGATATTAAAAAAAGTGTCCAAGACTCGTTTCCATCCTGCGAAATACGAAGGGGTCGGCTATAGGGATGTCGGTCATGATCAATCCGCGTGCTCCTGCTGGGCAAGGGACGGACACCGAAGCAGAAAACAATCAAAGCGGCCACTACTCGTTGTCAGTTAATCCGCAAAAGACCCCTGATTCATTCTCAATATAACTACCCTCACCCTCGCGGGCGTCCGACGCCTGCTCATCGCGGCGAGCCGATGACGCCAAACAGGGCTTCGATAAACCGTTTCGGGTCAAACGATTCGATGTCTTCGGGCGTTTCGCCCAGGCCGACGAATTTAACCGGGATGCTTAGCTCGTCTTTGATCGCGATGATCACGCCGCCTTTGGCCGTGCCGTCCAGCTTGGCCAGAAACAGGCCGGTGACGTTTATGGCCTTTGAAAAATTCCGGGCCTGCAAGACTGCGTTCTGGCCCGTGGTGGCATCCAGCACCAGCAAAACCTCGTGCGGGGCACCGGCGATGCGCTTGGCCACCACGTCGCGGATTTTGCTTAGCTCGCGCATCAGGTGGTCCTGCGTGTGCAGCCGGCCTGCGGTATCCACGATCAGCACGTCAAATCCGCGGGCCTTGGCGGCTTCGCAGGCGTCGTAGGCTACGGCGGCAGGGTCGGCACCCATCTTATGCTTGACGATTTCAACGCCAATCCGATCCGCCCAGATGTTCAATTGATCGACCGCAGCGGCGCGAAACGTGTCGCTGGCGCAGACCATCACCTTTTTCTTCGCTTCATTCTTTAATAGCCAGGCCAGCTTGGCGATGCTGGTGGTTTTGCCCGCGCCGTTCACCCCCGCGACCAGTATGACCGTCGGGCCGGCTTCGGCCTGTTTCAGTTCCCGATCTTCGGGCGGAAAAAGTTCGAGCAACTGCCCGCGAACCACTTGTTCGGCATCGGCGCCGTTCTTAATCCGCCCCAGCTTCCATTCGCCTCTCACCTTGCCAACCAGGCTTTCTACACGCTTCACGCCCATGTCGGCGCGTATCAGTTTTTCTTCCATTTCCGATAGAAACGCATCGTCGATCTGCCGTCCGGGGACAAAAAGCGTGCGGACGTCGGTGGTCAATACCTCTGCGGTCTTGTTCAGAGCGGTTTTGAGCTTATCAAGCGTTTTGGAGAAAAAACCCATGTCTAATCCAATTCAGGCTAGCGACGGTTGGAGCTTACTCTTTGTTTTCGGAGGTCGGCTTGTCGAGCGGTTTCTGTCCGGTCAGGGCTAAATGTTCTTTCAGGACGGCGTCCAGCACACCGTTGAGAAACGCCGAGCTTTGCTCGGTGGAGTATTCCTTGGCCAGTTCGATGGCTTCATCAATGACGACCTTGGGCGGGGTGGGCGTGCTGACCAGTTCCCACACCGCCAGGCGCAGCAGGTTTCGATCCACGCCCGGTTGCCGGCGGACGGGCCACTGCGGGGCAAGGCGCTCGATCCAAGGGTCGGCGGTCTTGCGCATGTCCCAAGCCGCCTGAGCCGCGTGCAACGCCGCAGCGCGCGACGGCTCGTCGGTCGTGCTGTCACTGATAATCTGCTGGGCCACGGCAATGTCCGCCTTGCCAGCGCAATCCCATGAAAACATCACCTGCATGGCCAACTCTCGGATTTTGCGTCGCGTTTGCATGCGTTGCCCGCCAGTATAGTCGAAAACCGGCGATGAACCATGACGCGCTGCCAAGCTCATCTATCGGGGTGCTTGCCACACGCAGCCCGAAGCCGAAAAATCCGCAAAAAAAAGCCGCCGTGCCGGCAGGCAATGTTCCGCTTGTCCGAGCCCACCCGACATTCGCGCATGACGCTCATTTGTGATTAGCGTTACGCCCATTTTGCCAAAATCGCTGCACTGACGCGCTGCGCCTCTGCGGTGTCACGCAGGGGGCCGGATTTGCCCCCCAAGGCCGGACTGGTTAGATTAACATCCTTCGCCTCGCCGGGTTCCTTTATTGCTGCGATTTGTTCAATCGCGGAGGTTCTAGATTCATGATTAAGTCAGTCATCGAGACGCTCGAGTCACGGGTTCTCCTGTCGGCCGCAGTTGTGGACATTCAATGGAACGGCGCGGCGCACCGCGTGTTTCAGAACGAATACGTCGCAAGAGTGTCCGATCAAACCCCGTTCGCCAAGATCGCGGCGTTGCACAAATGGGGCGTGGACGATGTTCAGAGCCTGGGTGGGGGTTTTTGTAAATTTACTTCGCAGGCCCCGATCAAGTTGATTCAGAACTGGGCCAAGGGCAGTCATCGGCTGGTGATCGTGCCGAATTACGCCGGGTCTTTCACCAGCGTGCCGAATGACACGCTTTTTGCCAACCAGTGGCATTTGCAGAACACGGGTCAGTTCGAACCCGATCCAGTCATCACCGATAACACGATGGGCGCCTATGCCAACGCCAACGGCACCGTCGGCGCGGACATCAACGCCCCTGCGGCCTGGGACATCACCACTGGCGCGCGCAACGTGGTGGTGGCGGTGCTGGATTCGGGCATCGATACCGCGCACCCGGATCTGGTGGACAACATCTATACCAACCCCGGTGAAATCGCCGGCGACGGCATCGATAACGACGGCAACGGTCTGGTGGATGACGTACACGGGTACAGTTTCTACACCGAAAGCGGGGACGTGACCGATCTGAACGGCCACGGCACGCACGTCGCGGGGATCATCGGTGCTACTGGCAACAACGGCCAGGGCGTGTCGGGTGTGAACCAACTGGTAACGATCCTGCCCATTCAGATCGGCAGCGCCGACGGATCGGTGAGTTTCGCCGCGTCGATCGAGGGCATCTATTATTGCATCGCGCTGAAGCAAAAAGGCGTGAATATCGTCGCCATGAACGGCAGCTTCGGCGGAAGTAATTTCCCGTTCGACGGGCCCTTCGCCAATGCCATCACCGCGGCCGGCGAGGCGGGGATATTGTTCGTGGTGGCCGCGGGCAACAGCACGTCGAATGTCGATCGCACGTTTGATTTCCCGGCCAAATTCAGCCTAAGCAATTCCAACGTCATCACCGTGGCCGCGATGGATAATCAGTACAAGCTGGCGACGTTTTCCAGCTATGGCGGGGCGAGCGTACAGGTGGCGGCACCGGGAGCCGACATTCTCTCAACCGCTCCGACTTACCCGGTCTCGCTGGTGAACGACGGGGCGATGACGCAGAACTACAGCTATTTGAGCGGCACGTCGATGGCGTCGCCGGTGGTCGCGGGGATCATTGCCCTGGAGGCCGCGGCCAATCCCAAGGCGACGATGGCCCAGTTGAAAGACGCTCTTTTGCGCAGCGTCGATATCACCCCCGGTCTGGCCTCGATCAATTCGCTGCCGGCCAAGGTGGGGCAGGTGGGCGTGGTGGATGCCTATCGCGCCGTGCGGGCGGTGCTGAATGCCAATGTGGGCAGCAACGACAAACTGGGCGGGACCTGGCAGGCGGCCTATGGCTCACAGGGGGCTTTCATCGTCGGCGATTCCCCGACTTTCCCGGGTTTTGTCACAGGCGCTTCGTCGGCCGATGCGGTGACGAGCATCCTTCGGAGTTCGAGCAAGCGGGCACAGGCTTTGCAAAAAGCCACTCTCCCCAATGACCGGATCGAAGCTGTCACCGCTTCCACCACCGGCACAGTGGAAGTGGACCTGATTTTCACCGACGGCCTGAGCCATCGGGTGAGTTTGTACATGGCCGATTACGACAACAAGCACCGCGTGCAAACGGTCAGCGTTGTCGATGCCGATACCAACCAAGTCCTCGACGTCCGAACCGTTTCCAAATTCGCCAAAGGACATTACGAAACGTTCGATCTCACCGGGCATGTGCGCCTGCGGATCATCGCGGTTAAAGGCCCCAGTGCGGTCTTCAGCGGGGTGTTTTTCGACCCCGCGCCCACCGGCGACGTGAGCCTGCACCAGTCGAATAACACCACGGGCGGAAAGTGGACCAGCCGCTACGGCTCGCAGGGGGCGTATATCATCGGTGAATCGACGGCAGCACCGGCGTTCGTATCGATCGCGGCCTCGGGCAAGACCGACGTAATCGAAAAGAGCAGCACGACCAACGCCGCGGCGCTTCAGCTTCAGGGCAATCTGGCACGGGGCATCGTCGGGTATTGGTCTTCGACCACGTCGTTTGACGTGGACCTGAATTTCAATGACGGCCAGACGCACCGCACGACGCTCTATTTCCTGGATTGGAAAAAGCGAAACCGCCAGACGCGCGTGCAGGTCAGCGATCCCACCGGCGCGGTTCTTTACAGTAGCACCGACCTGAGCGATTTCAGCAAGGGCAAATATCTCTCGTTTGATTTAAGCGGTGCGGTAAAAATAAAGGTCATTAATTTGAGCGGGAAAGACGCCGTTCTCAACGGCATCTTCTTTGACGCCACCCCTGCGGCCAAGGGGCAGTTTTTGGGGATTGATTCTACGACGCGCGGGAATTGGCGAAATGTTCCGCTGGGCACTTCGGGCTCGCTCATCGCCGGCACGCAAACGTTCGAGCAGTTCAATGCCTCGCAATTGCTGGCGACGGTGAGTTCGACGCAGCCGTATTTCACGCAGATCGACAAGGATCACTCGCCAGACCGGACGGCCTTGCAAAAAGCCACCGACATCAGCGACCGCATCCAGTCGCACTATCTGGCGTACTTTAGCATGACGTTCGACATTTCTCTGAGCGGCACTCAGCCGCATCGCCTGTCGATGTATGCATCAGACCCGAGCGGCACGCGGGCACAGACCGTCGAATTGCTTGACGGTGACACCGGACAGGTCATCTCAACGACCAACATGCAGTCCTTTAAGAAGGGGCAGTATGTGAGTTGGCAGGTCCACGGCCATGTGCAAATCCGCGTGACCACGCAGGTGACTCAGACGATTGCGGTGGACGGACTGCTGTTTGACTGATTGTCCGCCGCGGGCAAGGAATTCGGTTGGGGCGCGTTAGGGGTCGAGGACGCGCGTGCATCATTGGTCTATACTGGCCCGGTGCCCCAATGCGCTCGCGGGGTGCCGTCAGACCTCTTCATAACTTGATCTCTTTAAAACACTTAGAAAAAATCCATGCCAGCGTCAAAATAGTCGGGAAGTTTTTGGCCGCGGGGCGCAACAGTAGTGATGAGCCGATCGAGCGGCCGGCACGAAAGGTGGACAGCGTGTTGGCCGAACGGCCGGAACAGGACGACATCGATTTGCTGCATCGAAGTGCCCGCGGAAATGCCCGGGCGTTTGGTGCGCTGACCGATCGTCACGCCGACCGATTGTTTCGACTGGCGTTTCGACTGGTCGGCAATGCCGCCGACGCCGAAGACGTGCTGCAGGAAGCCTTATGTGGCGCGTATCGATCGAGTGGCCGATTTGAGGGCCGTTCGTCGGTCAAGACGTGGCTGACGAAAATCCTGGTAGCCCAGGCGGCGCTCTGGCGACGGTCGAGGCGAAAGACCGAGCCGATCGATGAAGGCGCGGCCGCCCGACCGGCCCGACCTGATGTGGCGATCGACGTGCAGGAAGCGATACGAAAGATCTCGGCCGAACATCAGGAAGTGCTGCTGCTGAGAGAGTTTGAAAATCTGACGTACGACGAAATGGCCGAAGTGCTAAGCGTGCCGCGCGGGACGATTGAATCCCGCCTGCATCGAGCCAGACAGGAACTGAAAGAACGATTGAAATCCTATTTGCCCTGAAAAAATGTGCCCTTCACCGGAACAACTTCAGCGATTTTTCGATGATGAACTGGCCGCGCCGGACCGCGGACGGATTGCGGCGCACTTGGAAGAGTGTTCGCAGTGTCGGGCGGAGCTGGCGCAGCTCGGCGCGCTGTCTGCGGTCCTAAAGCAGTCGGCGGTGCCGGAGCTTTTGCCGATAGCGATGGCCCGGCTGCAGCAGCGCATTTCGCGCGTGACGGACCGGTCTCTCATGCGGCTTGCCTGGGCGATGAGCAGCGTGGCCGCGGTCGTTTTGGTCGGTGGGCTGATGCTGTTGCAGGCCTCAACCGCTACCGCGCAGGCATCGTCAACGCCGGTGCAGGGTGCGCCCCCGTGGGTCGAAGCCCTCTCGGCCGGGCACCCACTGAGCCGAAATGCCACCAGCCCGGCCGCGGCCTGGTATCTGGCCGATGCCTCGAGTCGATCGGATGAATTGCCATGAGCCGAATTTTGATCTTCATCCTGGCCTTTGCCCTGATGCTCTCGGCCGGTGTGGTGGTGGGCCGCCTTTCGATCCGCCGGCCACCCATGCCCCCGCCGCCTCCGGGTCCTGCGTGGTTTGATGAACAACTTCGACTTTCCGTCGATCAGCGCAAGCAGATGGAAACGATCTGGTCGGAAACGCGGCAAAAAATAGAGAAGGGCTTTGATCGCTACCGATCCCTTGAAGCCGAACGCGAGCAAGCGATCGGCAAGATACTGAGCAGTGAACAGAAGGGCGAGTACGACAAAATTGTTCAGACCTGGCGCGACCAGCGCGGTGAAATTGAAAGAGACCGACAGAAATGTGAAGCCGAGGCCAACGACCGAAGCCGCGGGCTGCTGGACGAAGGCCAGCGCAAGAGGTGGGACGAACTGAAGCAGATGCGTGAGCGTAACCGCGGGCATCGTGGCGGGCCGCGTGGCCCGCGTGGGCCATCAACCGAGCGGGCGACGACCGAACCGTTCGGACGACCTGGCCCCGATTCCGGTGGCCCGGAGCGACCTTGATCGCCGCTGGGATGACCCGGACAAGTGTTTTTAAGACTATTGCAATATTCTTCCGAAACCCCAAGCCTCTTTGAAAGGAGTGCAGAGTGATGAAAGCAGGAAAGATGACGTATCTCAGCACCGCGTTGCTGAGTGGTTTGCTGGCTTTGCCGGCGATGGCCCAGGTGGGCGGCGATAATCCGCCTCCTCCTCCTCCTCCTCCGGCCGACGGCGGTGGCAATCCACCCCCGCCCCAGAACGGCGGCGGAAATCGTGGTGGCAACAACGCCAATAACAACAATGGCGGACGCATGGGCCGCATGAACCCCGAGGAAATGCGCAAGCGCATGGAAGATCAGATCAAAACCTCGCTGGGCATGACCGACGAGGAGTTCACCGCCCTCAAGCCCAAGCTTGAAAAGGTGCGCGAGCTTCAGCGCGACGCCAACCCGCGACCGGGCTTTGGCGGCGGCCCGGGCGGCCCGGGCGGTCCCGGCGGCCGAGGAAATCGTGACGGCGGCGGCCCCGGTGGTCCTGGTGGTGCCGGTGGTCCTGGTGCTGCCGGCGGCTCTGGTGCTGCAACCTCGGATCAGCCCCAGTCGGACGTGCAGCAGAAAGTTCGCGCGCTCCGCGAAGCCGTGGACGCCAAGGCTGCCGACTCCGACCTGATCGCCAAGATGGAAGCCGTTCGCTCGGCCAAGACCAAGGCCCGCGAAGAACTGCACAAGGCCCAGGAGGACCTTAAGCAGTTCCTGTCCAAGCGTCAGGAAGCGGCGCTCGTTTCTACCGGGATGCTGGATTAACATTGCAGCTTCCGAGAATAGACTCTTCCCCTCTCCCGCTTACCGGCGGGCGGGGGGATTTTCTCATCGCACCATTTGACGCTGGACTGTGTAAGCTGGCTTGATGAACGACATCGTTGCTCAACTTGAAGCGGCCAAACTGCTCAACGACCAAAGCGCCCGGCAGGTTCGGAGGCTTCTGGCCGAAGGCAAGCCGATCCACGACGCCTTGCGCACCGCTTCAGGCGCTTCAGAAAAATCGGTCCTTCAATTTCTGGCCGATCGCTTCGGGCTGAAGTTCATCGATCTTGAGAAGGAATCGGACCAGCACGCGCCGACCAAGCCCCTGCTGGCCAGGTTCCCCGTGCGGCTCTTGCTTGACCATCGCCTGATGCCTCTGGCCGAAACCCCCGACGGCGTGACCATCCTCACCGCCGACGCCTTCCAAACCGCCGGGCTGGACGAACTTCGCCTGGCTACGGGGATTGAACTGGTGCCGGTGCTGGCGGTTTCGACGGAAATAGACCGGCTGGCCAAGCGGTATCTCGGCGTGGGTGCCGACACGCTCCAATCGATGGGCTTGTCCACCGCCGACGACTTAAAAGTGGTTGACGAGCACAACGAAGACGACCTTGACCTGGAAAAAGGGGCCGAGGACGCCTCGATCATCAAGTTCGTCAATCAGGTAATGGCCGAAGCATTGGAATCGCGGGCCACCGACGTTCACGTCGAACCGTTTGAGGACCAGTTGCGCGTGCGCTACCGCATCGACGGCGTGCTGGTCGAGGCCAACATTCCGCCACAGGTCCGCCGGTTTCATGCGGCCATCGTGTCGCGATTGAAAATCCTCAGCCACCTCGACATCGCCGAAAAGCGTCTTCCGCAGGACGGGCGGATTCGATTGAAGGTCGCTGGCCGGGAGATCGACCTGCGCGTGTCGGTCATTCCCATGATTCATGGTGAGGCGGTGGTGCTGCGTATTCTCGACCGCGGGGATGCCATCCTCGGTTTGGAACACCTGGGCATGGCGGCGCGCGACCGCGGGATTTGGGAGAAGGTGCTGGACCTTCCACACGGCATCATTCTGGTGACTGGCCCGACCGGTTCGGGCAAAACCACCACTCTTTACGCGGCGCTTTCAAAAATCAACAACGCCGATCTGAAGATCATCACCATCGAAGACCCGGTGGAATATCAGCTCCGGGGCATCAACCAGATTCAGGTGAACACCAAGTCAGGATTGACGTTTGCCGCCGGGCTGCGGGCGATTCTGCGTCACGACCCGGACGTGGTTTTGATCGGTGAAATCCGCGATCGTGAAACCGCTGAGATCGCAGTGCAGGCCTCACTGACCGGGCACCTGGTTTTCAGCACGCTGCACACCAACGACGCGCCGGGCGCGGCCACGCGCCTGGTGGACATGGGCATCGAGCCGTATCTGGTGTCGTCGTCGTTGGAACTGGTCGCGGCGCAGCGATTGGTGCGCCTGATTTGCCCGGCCTGTCGCGAGGCGATTTCTCAGGACGAGGTGGAGAAGCTCAAGCTTCAGTTCGGCGATGAAGTGCCGGCCGTGGTTTATCGGGGCAAGGGATGCCGCAATTGTCAGGGCACCGGCTATCGCGGCCGGCAGGGCGTTTTTGAAATGATGCCGGTGACCGATGCCGTGCGGGCGATGATCCTGGAAAGAACCAGCTCGCGGGTGATTCGCAAACTGGCGGTGGAGCAGGGCATGGCCAGCCTGCGGCAGGACGGTTGGCGGCTGATCCGCGAAGGCCGGACCACCCCGGAAGAAGTCCTGCGGCTTACCAAGGATGAACTCGAATCCGTTGGCCTGCCGGCAGTCGAGCCAACCGGATCGGACGATTGACGCATGTCCGTATTTGCCTACGAAGCCCTGAGCAAGGACGGCCGACGCAGCAGCGGAACGGTGAAAGCCGACTCGCGCGCCTTGGCCATTGCGCAGATGGGTCGGCAGGGGCTGCATCCGGTGCGCCTCGATGAATCGTCCGGCGAGGCATCGGTGGATAAGACCGCATCGACGAATTCAAAGCACACGACGATCGGCAAGGTGTCGCACAGGTCGGTTGAAGCTTTTACGCGTGAACTGGCCAACCTCCTGGCCGGCGGCGTGCCGCTCAGCCGGTCACTGGCGCTGCTGCGCCGCGAGGCTTCGCAGGCGTCGGCCAAGCAGTTGTGGGCGGCGATACATGACGACGTGGTTGGCGGAACATCCCTGGCCGAGGCCCTGGCCAAATATCCACGAAATTTTTCAACCGTTTATGTAGCGATGGTGCGCGCCGGTGAAGCGGGGGGATTTCTCGACGTCGTTCTCGGGCAGATCGCCGATTTTCGCGCCCGCGAGCAGGACTTGAAAGGCAAAGTGAAGGCCGCGATGGTCTACCCCATCATCCTGGGTATCCTGGCCGTCGGCGTACTCGTATTTCTGCTTACATTCTTCATTCCACGATTCAGCGGGATTTTCAGCCAGTTCGGGGCGAATCTTCCGGCGCTTACTTTGGGAATCATCGGTGCCAGCAATCTGGTGAAGGACTACGGGCTTTATCTGGCCGCGGGGGTGACTGCCGGGATCATCCTGCTTAAGCGGGCGATCTCCACCGACACCGGGCGGCGGCAGGTCGAGGTGGTGATGCTTTCGATCCCCATGCTGGGGCGCTTGACGGCGCATTTTGCGCTGGTGCGGTTTGCCCGCATGTTGGGAACACTGGCCGGCGCGGGCGTTCCGCTGGTGGCGGCGCTGCGCGTAGCCCGTGAGGCCATTGGCAATCAAACGCTGGCGGATACGGTGACGCACGCCATCGAGCAGGTGCAACGCGGGGTGGCCTTGTCCAAAAGCCTTGCCAACAGTCCAAAACTTTTTCCCGGGTCGGTGGTGGAGATGATCGCGGTCGCGGAGGAAACCGGCCGGCTGGATAAGGAACTTTTGCGTCTGGCCGCGGCCTATGAAGCCGATCTGGACCGGCAATTGCGCCTGCTCGTCTCTGTCGCCGAACCGCTCATGCTTTTTGTCATGGCGGGGCTGATCGGCACGGTGGTGGTGGGAATGCTGCTGCCGGTGTTTAACCTTCAGGATTTGATTAAGTGATCGAATGCACACGTTGATTGAAACCGAAATTGAGGTCTTTATGAGAAAATCAGTGCGTCATGGATTTACGTTGATCGAACTGCTGCTGGTGCTGGTGATTCTGGCGGTTCTGGCTGCGGTGGTGGTGCCGAAGTTCACCGGACGAACCGAGCAAGCCCGCGAGGCCGCGGCCAAGGCCGACATCGCCACCATGAAGGTGCAACTGGCGGCATTTGAAACCGACACGGGGCGATATCCGACCAGCGACGAGGGTCTGCACGCTTTGCTGGAAAAGCCCGGGGATCTGGCCGGCTGGAAGCGGCCCTATATTGAGAAATGGCCGCAAGACCCCTGGGGGCATGATTACATCTATCGCTGCCCCGGCAGCAATAACCGTGACTTTGACCTGCTTTCGATGGGTGCCGATGGTGTTGAAGGCGGCAGCGACGACATCGGGCCTTAAGTGTGCATGACGCAATCGCGAGTGGATACACATGCGATCGTTCCCGACCGACAGTTTCACGAGCGTTTCTCCTCACGCGGATGCCGCGCGGGCAAAGGGAAGCGCGCGCGTTAACCGGGCGGGGTTTACCCTGCTGGAACTGGTGCTGGTGCTGGCGATTCTCACGCTGGTGGTGGCGATGATCGCGCCCAGCCTTCAGGGGTTTGCCGCGGGCCGATCGGGCAGAAACCTGGCCACAAACCTGCTCTCCTTAACGCGCTACGCACGCACGCAGGCGATCTCCGAGGGCCGCGTGTATCGGCTGAATATCGACCCGGCCGGCCGCAAGGCGTGGCTGACGGCCGAATCGGGCGCGACCTTTGCCGCCCCGGAAAATGATTACGGTCGAGAAGTCGAAGTGCCCGAAAGCAGCACCTTGACGACCGACCTCAGGGCCACGGATGCGGGGGTGTTCGTGCAGTTTTATCCCGGCGGCCGCTGCGACGTGGCCAGTTTCCAGATCACCGATCGTTTCGGTGAAACGATCAGTCTGGCGAGCGAATCACCGACGCAGATGTATCGCATTGCCGGCCCGGCGGAGGCAGGGCGATGAAATGGGGACGATCCAGCCAGCAAGCCGACGCACGGCGTTTTCGCGGGAATGCGCGTCGAAGCGCTTTTACCTTGATCGAAGTGCTGGCGGCGATGTTGCTGATTGCCATCGTGCTGCCGGCGGTGATGAAGAGCATCGCGGTGGCGACGGGCACGGCCAGCGTGGCCCGCAGGCGCACCGAAGCCGCGGGGTTGGCGCAGACCAAGCTGTCGGAGCTTGTCGCCACCGACCAATGGGAAGGCGGGGTGCTTTCGGGCACGTTCGCCGACTGGCCCGATTATTCGTGGGAAGCCAGCGTGGCGCCCTGGCCGGGTGATACAAGCAGCGCGTCGATCCAGCAGATCGACCTGAAGGTGAAATGGGTCGCGCGAAATCAGCCGGACTCGGTGACGTTGTCGACACTGGCGTACGTGAAGGAATGACCTTGGCGAAGCGGCGAACCATCTCGACCAAGCCGAAAGACAGCCCGGGCGCTGCGCGCCAATGCCGCGCTGGATTCACCCTCATCGAACTCGTGATCGCCATGAGCATGGTGGCGATCCTGGCGATGTCGCTTTATGCCAGCCTGCGGACGGCGTTCCATGCCCAGGCCAGCGCCGAAAACGCGCTCGAGCCGTCGCGGACTGCGGAATTGGCGATTCAGTTTTTGCGCGAGGATTTGCAGGACGCCGTTCCGCCCACCGGAATTCTTGCCGGCGCCTTCATCGGCACCGCCGGCCAGGACGACCGCGGGCGCGCCAGTGACAGTCTCAAGTTCTTCGCGACCGCCCCGGCCCGGCAGCACGCGTCGGGCAACGGCGAGATCAAGCAGATCGAACTGCTGGTGACGACGCTCGATAACGAAACGGACCGCGTGCTGGTCCGAAGGGTCACGCCCAATCTGCTTTCGCCTTCAACACCCGATCCCGACCAGGAAATTCTGTGTCGCGGGGTTTCGGGATTCAGCCTGCGCTATTTTGACGGCGGCGATTGGGTGCCTTCGTGGGATTCGACCACGGTGGATAACGTTCTGCCGGCGGCGGTGGAAGTGACAGTGGAACTGGATCGACCCGACGGCGCCACCGGCCTGCGAACGCTTCGCTACACCCGGGTGGTCCCAATCCCTTGTGCGACGACAGCCTCGACCGACAGCACGACAGGAGGCACGCCATGACGCCTCGGTTGCCAGCCAGCAGTCGCTCGACCCGATCGATCCGCCGTCGCGGGGCGATCTTTATTACCGCGCTGGGGATTACCGTGGTGCTCTCGTCGCTGGTGCTGGTTTTTGCGCTGAATATGCGCACCGAAGCCCAGGCCGCGGCCAACCGGCTGGCCACCGCCGAGGTCGAATCGATCGAACTGGGTGCCGAGCGCTGGGTGATGGCGCAGATTGATACGAATCTGCCCAACGCCGGCACGGTCCTTCAGATTCCTGCAGAGGCATTAAGCGTGGGCAGCGGATATTTCTGGGTGATCCGGTCCGGGGCCGATACCGATCAGGAGTACACCTACGGTCTGGCGGATGAATCGGCGAAGCTGAATCTCAACCAGGCGACGAGCGACCAGTTGATGCAACTGCCTGGCATGACGGATGAACTCAGCGACGCCATCGTGGATTGGGTTGATCCCGACGACACGACCAGCGCGCACGGTGCCGAAAGCGATTATTACAACACGCTTAGCGAACCCTACATCGCCAAGAATTCCGCGTTTGAAACGGTCGAAGAACTGCTGCTGGTCAAGGGTGTTTCGGCCCAGCTTCTGTGGGGATACGACACGAACCGCGACGGGGTTATCAGCGAAGCCGAACGTACCGCCGGGGGAACGACAACGCTGTTCAACAGTTCCAGTGATTCGGGACGGGGGCTGTATGGCGACGTGACCGTCTACTCGGCCGAAGCCAACTCCGGCTCCGACGGCAACGCCCGGATCAACATCAATAATCGCTACATCACTTCGCTCCGTGGACTGCTGCAAAAGGTATTTTCGCAAAGCCGAGCCGACCAGATTTCGCTGCGGATTTTTAATGTAATGACCAGTCGGCCTGGAAATCGCGACGTGTTTGCCGACCTTGGCGAGTTCTTTACCTTGTCGGGCATGACCAGCGCCGAGTTCGGCAAGGTGATCGATAATATGAGTACGAGCAGTCAGCCGGTGCTTCGCGGGATGATTAATGTGAACACGGCTCTGCGGGCGGTGCTGCAATGCCTGCCGGGTCTGGATGCCCACGACGCCGACGCCCTAATCGCGCATCAGCCCACCGACGGCAGCACAAGCATCGCCTGGGTGCTGGATGCCTTGCCGATCAACAAGGCCGGGCCGATCCTGGGCAAAATCACCGGGCATTCCAGCCAGTATTCGGCCGACATCGTTGCGGTCAGTGGCAATGGCCGGGCGTATAAGCGCGTGCGGATCGTGGTCGATGCCCGCGTGGCACCGACGAAGATCGTCTATCGCAAAGACCTGTCCGATCTCGGCTGGCCGCTGCCCGAGACGATTCGGCAATCCCTCCGCGCGGGCCTTGGGATAAG
>JBBQSU010000004.1:0-60369 GCA_038234815.1 Tepidisphaerales bacterium
CCTTCGGGCCGCCGCCGCCCGAACCTTCGATGCTTTGGGGGAGGCGATCGACCGGGCCTTGGCTTCCATCACGCTCAGCGACTGCCAAGGCTTCTTCAGCAACAGCGGCTATCTCGCTACGTGAAGCTGCGCGCTGCTCTAAAGGGGCCACAAACGGAGTCATCCTTTATTATGACCGATGCTGGCCCACATTCCCTCGCCGTCACTGGCACACGCGGATGAGTAGCGACCCCCTCCAGTATATTCCGGCCAGATCAAGCGAGCTGTTCAGCGGCCAACACTGTGGGCGGATGCGGGGTGGGGGCATCGTGGCCGTGCCAGGCGGGGCCGCGGGACATGTCCAGGTCGTTTAGCCTGTCCCGATCGGCGCGATAGTTGCGGCGATAGGAGAGGTTGGCGATGAGCAGCGTCAGGATGCTGCGCCAGCGGCCAAGGCTTTTGGCGATTCGCCAGGTGGTTCGCCATGGCGAGTAAAATCCCTGCCAGCACTGGTCCATCTCTTGCACCATCTGGTCCCACGACAGGTTCCTATAACGAGCCACCGGAAAACCGAGCGTGTAATACTGCCAATCCTGCGGAAACTGGTTGGCGGCGATGCGGCCTTGGCTCGCCATTTGCTCCCACAGCCGGGTGCCGGGCAGCGGGGTTAGGAAGAGCGGGTTGAACAGATCGACACCATAGTGGCTGGCGGCTGCGGCAATCCGCCGGCCCGCGCCCGGGGTGTCGCTGTCCAGACCGAGAATGAATGACCCCACAACGACAATGCCATGGCGGTGGATGCGACGAATGCTCGCCCGCAGGTCCCCGCCTTTGGCAATGTTATAGCGTTTGCCCAGCTCGGCCAGGCCTTGTTCTGAAATCGACTCAAAACCGATGAAAGTGCCCACACACCCGGCAAGCACGGCCAACTCTAGCAATTCCTCGTCATCGGCAAGATTGATGGTCGCCTGACATATCCACTTCTTCTTTACTCCTGCGGCGATCATGGCACGGAAGAGTTGCTTGGCCCGCAGCAGATGCTCCGGGCGGGTGCCGATCAGGTTGTCATCCACCACCAGCACCAAACGCTCTGGGATGGATGCGAACTCTCGAACCACCACATCGATGGGTCGGTGCCGATAGGAGCGGCCGTTGAACGCTGAGACGCTGCAGAAGTGGCAACTTAACGGGCATCCGCGGGTGGTCTGGATAGAACCGAAAGCATAGCCTTGGGGCAGAAGGTCGTGACGTGCCGGCGGAACGGAAGCCAAATCGACCTGGCTTCCCTCATACCGGGTTCGCAATAAACCGTGCCAGGCGTCGGCCAGCACCGTGGGCCAGATGGCTTCGGCCTCGCCGGTGACCACGGCATCAACCTCGGGCGACACTTCGTCAGTACACATGGAGGCATGGATGCCGCCCATGACCGTGGGGACACCAAGCCGGCGAAACTCCGCGGCGATTTCATACGCTCGTGGTGCTTGCGAAGTGAATGCGGTGATTCCGACCAAATCCGGCTTGGCCATTGCCGCAAAATCCTTCATGCCCAGATTTTCGTCGATAATAGTGACTTCCCACTCGGCCGGGGTCAGGGCGGCAAGCACCATCAGGCCGAGCGGTTTCCAGACCCGATACTTTCGCCAGCGGCTTGGTGTGGACATGCTCACCAGCGGATTGCACGGGTTGATCAGGTACAAAAGCTTGCGTGCGTTGCTCGCGATATCCATTCCAGTGTGCCTCTAAAGTTTGCCTGGCGCCGGTCGCTGGCGGTGGCCAGTTCCCAAGCGAATCTGTCGCTACCAAGAAATCTTGAGGCGACTCACCGGCGGAGCCTGCGCCGCCTCGTCGGGATGGGGCTAATCGGGATACGATCCCGCCCAACTGGCGTACCAAGCAACCACCACAACCGCCGCAAGGGCGGCGATGGGAAGGCTAGGCTCGGCTAAACGGGATCACCCGACGACGTGCTCGTGCGTGTGGCAATCCTTGCCGACGATGTTGGGGGGCATTCTACTCGTTCACTTCATCTGCGGGAATGGTACTTCATCCGGCACGCATATACCCGGTGCGGCGATCCATTGTGGGTATCTTCCCTTTGAAATAGGGCACCACAGGCCGCGGTACGCCGAAATCTATGCTCACCCAGTGAATGACCGAGCAAGCATAGATCTGCGCGTACGCCGACCTGTGGCACCCAACGCATCGATTCAAACCGCCACAAAGGAGAGTTACCCCCTATGTGGCGGCGCCACCACGCCTTATGGGGCGATGACCTTGACCGTAAACTGCGTCGATGTGGGCTGGCCGGTTTCCGGAGTGGCGTTCACATACACCACGTAGTCACCGAGGGCGGCATCCCGGTCCGCGGTCACTTGCACGTGCAGATTGGGTTTTTCACTACTCTTGATCAAAACGCGCCCGGGCTGAACGTTGATGCCGTCGGTGGTTTTAATCGTGAGGCTCACGTCTCGTTTGAAGAAATCCGCGCGGTTAAGCGTAACGGCAACGCTTTGGGATTCGCCTTGCTTGATCTCGGTTCTAGAGGACGGAACGACGATCGTAAATCCCTGTCCCTCCGGCTGGCTGCCGCCGCGGGGACTACTTGATTGGCAGCCGATAGTGCCGGCCAAAGCCAATGCGATCACGATTGAAAGTACGGTTTTCATAAAAATTCCTTTGTAAGGGGTGAATGGACTTGTAAAAAATATTACCGGTGCGGTATTGCCGAAGCTTTTCTATCTATTGCGCTGGACCTCCTATGGTAGGCTGTGGTGAAGATCGTTGTCGCAGTGTTTTCGAGAGGGGGAAGAGTTCTGGGCGCTGGCTCGCGGGCGGCCATCAAATACAGATACCTGTCGAAACCGCAGCGGATGGACTGATCGCCCTTCTCGCCCGCCGCCACCTGTTCGTCATTACGCGTAATCCCCCGGCGGTGATCCGGCAAAATGCGGAAAAGCCGGCGCGTGCCATCGACACACTTGGATTGAAAGATCGCCGGTGCCTCGCTGCTTATATTCACTATGCTCATCGCAGAGTTCCTTTTCGTGTAGTTCTCAAGAGGGCTTGACCGCGCAGTTCCCGTTCCACGTGGCTGCGGGAATACCCTCGGTAAGTTGGAACACCTGAACCATCGTCCCGCTGGTAAAGACCTGTACCACCGTGCCCGTAGTGGTTTCGACCTCGGCGACAGACTCGCGCACGTCCACGCCGGTAATTCGCTTGATTTCCATGCGCAACGGTTCGGCGGAAGTGGCGAACAACTGCCGGTGAAACTCCTGCACCTCCGAGGCACCGGTGGTGGTTTTGGCAAGAGCGCGTTCGGCGACGGACAGGGCATCATGCAGGGTGATGACCAGTGTGTCGGCGCTCAACACCACCGTCACCGCGCCCGGCGCAATGCCGGTCCGCCGCTGCTGAAAATCCGCCGCGGCTTTGGCCACCTGCTGTGCCATCGTTAGTCTGGGGTTGTCCATCGGATTCACTCAACAGGATTCATTCCTGTCCAGACTATATCCCGGCGTCTTTCATCGGGCCGATCGCTTTCCATCAGAACCCAGGATGGATGACTCCAAAAAGCATCAGTAGCAGAAGGATCAGCAGAATGGTTCCCAGTCCGCCCATGGGGGCATAGCCCCAGGTTCTGCTGTGAGGCCATCTCGGCATCGCCCCCACGAGCAACAAAACGATGATGATGAGAAGGATAAGTCCCATACGAGTCTCCAATTTCTGCCATGGCGAGAGGTTACTTGCTTTCCTTGTGCTCGGTCGTGTTCGTCACCCCGCCATCGGGTGATTTGGTCGTCTTACTGCTGTCCTTCACGGTCGAACCATCCGTTCTCTTTTGGACCTTCGTATCCTCCGACACGGTTCTATCGCAGCCGACGACGAAGACGCCGGTGACCAACGTGGCCAACACAAAAACCAAAGGAAACGCTTTCATACAAATTCCTTAAGTTGTGATCGCACTAGATAATGATCTGCGGTCGCGACGATATGTCGCAACGCGGACATCACCCAATCCGATCCGCCATCTTCTTGCTCAGACTGGGTTCCGTCACCACGGATTACCAATGCCAAAAAAAAGCCGACGCGACTTAACGCCCTGAGGGGTTCGGTCGCGTCGGCTTACTCGTTGATAGACCTCCCCCGCCCGGGGGCTGCCCTTCATCTAGTCTTCCGATGTTTTTCTTTCCTGCTTTGGCGGCAGGCTCACTATATATTGAACCTGCCCGCGGAATGCGATCGTAGGAAGCTCAATTAAGGATATCAAGGTAGTAATTGGAATTGCTTCTCGCGTCTGCTATATTTGCGTGCGAGCCATGTGAAAGATGCCGAAATTTGCACCCGCACAGACAGGGTCGTGATGACCACCCACGCAGGGAAGGGCGGCCGTTGGAGTTTGCCGAATGAAGACGCAAGGCGAGATTGAAGCGGCCATCAGCGATGGCATCAGCCGCTTCGAGCAGGACTACATGGGCCGCGGGCCAAAGGACGTGCGCGCCCACCTTATTGGCGATCTACTCGTGGTTCGCCTCCAAGGCGTACTGACCGCGGCCGAGCAGCACCTGGTCAAGTCGCTCCCGTCGGACAAGGGCCGAGATCTGCTGAAAGAAGTGCGGACCCATCTGATCGAAACCGCCCGGCCAATGATGGAAGCCATGGTGCAGGAGACCACCGGCGTGAAGGTGCTCAGCCTTCACCACGACATTAGCACCGCGACCGGAGAGGAAATGGTGCTATTTACACTGACTGAGTCCCCGCTCGTCCGCGAAGCCAGGAAGAAATAGCGATTGAAGTCACGGGCAGCTCCCACGAGATTAAGGAAGCGTCATAAATTATTCCCGCTGCCAGCGGTTTTTGCTCCACTCCTGATGAATTCCATCAGACATTAAGGGGTCATCATACATTATGACCGTTTGGCAATTTCTCCGGCATAGGTCCCCGGCGCGTGGATCTCCCATTCGCCCATCGCCCGGCGAATGCCCGGTCGCGGCGCGATGCGGGCTATCGTCGATAATTCTGGACTCTGCAAACCGCGCACACCACAATCACGCGGTCTGAACTTCGTGAAATTCCTTTTTCCGGTCGGCCATTTGGGCCTTGAGGCGGGCCAGAATCGAACTGTGCATCTGGCTCACACGGGATTCGCTCAGGTCCAGCGTCGCGCCGATTTCTTTCATCGTCATTTCCTCGAAATAATAGAGGACGATGATGAGCCTTTCGGCGCGGGTTAGACCCTTGGTGATGAGTTCTTTAAGGTCTTTCCGCTGGATCTCACGCACCGGATCGTTGCCGCGCTTGTCTTCAAGGATGTCTATTTCGCGGACATCCTTGTTGCTGTCGGTTTCAAACCATTTGCGGGATAGCGAGACCACACCGACCGCCGATGAATCCTTGGCCATTTTCTCAAACTCGGACGGCGAGACTTGCAGGCGCTTGGCCAGCTCCTCGTTGGTCGGCGATCGGCCTAGTTCCAGTTCCAGTTGCTGGTTGGCCAGATTCACTTTGTGCGAGCGGCTGCGGACCAGTCGCGGGACCCAGTCCATCGAACGAAGCTCGTCGAGGATGGCCCCGCGGATGCGCGGCGCGCAGTAGGTTTCAAATTTCACGCCGCGTTCCATGTCGAAGGCATTGATGGCGTCCATCAAGCCGAACAGGCCGACCTGCAACAGGTCATCCAGTTCAACTTCGGCCGGTAGCTTCACATGAATGCGCTCGGCGTTGTAGCGCACCAGGTGAAGGTAATTTTCCATCAGCATGTTGCGAAGACTTTCGGACTTAGTCTTCTTGTACTCGATCCACACGTCCTTGATATCACGAGTTGGGGCCTTGGCCATGTTTGCTCCCGGGTCTGGGGTTGACGATCCATCACGGCGGCGACCGGATTAAAGGTCGCCACTTCACGTTATCGGTCAGATAAGATTCATTTCATCACAATTTTTTCATTTTTGTCTTTAGCTCCTGATTGTTCACTCACCATTTTTTGCGCCATCGCGCCGACGATCTGTCCAAGCACAAACGTGCCGGCCATTGCTATCACCGCACGCAAAACCACGGTTACGAAGGTATTATCGGCCTGCACCGCACCGACGATCAGGCATAGGGCAAAAGCCAGGAGCGATAATGTCGCGGCAATTCGATTCGCCATTGCGTTCCCTCGGCTTTACTTTCTGAACCACCGGCTCATGCGGTTGAAGAATCCCGCGCCGTCCAGCCGGGTTGGGGCAAGCCCTTGTTCCAGCCGCATGGCCAGTTGCGCGATGCAGGCTGCGGCCGGACAATTGGGCGATAACAGGGCGAACGGCACGCGCCGCCGAACCGCCAGAAGCACTTGTTCGTCGTGGACCATCTGTCCGGCGTCGTAAATGGTGACACCGAGAAACTGCCGCGCCACTTTGGCGATGCGTTCATAGACGATTTCACCTTCGCCGGGGGCACGAACCTGATTAACCAGCAGACTGATCCGGCGATCCCCACCGTCCCGGCTCATCACCTTGATGACGGCATAAGCGTCGGTAATGGCCGTCGGCTCGGGCGTGGTTACCACCAGCACCTGATCGGCAGCACGGGTAAAGGTCAGCACGTTGGCGCTGATGCCGGCACCGGTATCAATGAGCAAAATGTCGGTGGTCTCTTCCAGCTCTGATAGAGAATTAACCAGGTGCTGGCGGTCGAAATCGGTTAGATCAGCCATGCGGGCCAGGCCCGACGCCCCCCCGACCAGCCGAAACCCGCCCGGCGCCGGCGTCATCACGTCCTTCAGTTCCCGTTTCCGGGCGATGACATGCGACAGATTGGCCGGCAGATCGACATTGCACAGGACATCGGCGTTAGCCAGGCCAAGGTCGGCGTCCAGCAGCACGACATCTTTGCCCGCAGCGGCGAATTTGACCGCCAGATTAACCGCGACGTTACTTTTCCCCACGCCGCCCTTGCCACTTGTAATGGCAATGACCGTGGCGCGCGCCCGTTGTCGCATCAGCGATCGCAGTTCGGTGGCTTGGTCTATGACGAGAGACATTTTATTACCTCAATGATTGCAAAAAAACGTTCAAACCGCTTCGCCGAGGATCATCCGTGCCAGCCGCTTGCCATGGCTGACCTCGATATCCTTGGGCACGTCCTGCCCGGTCGTGATGTAACTCAGCTTCTTATTCACTTTGCGGACGACATTCAGAACGACGCCAATGTGGGCGGCCTCATCCAGCTTGGTAAATAGAATCTTGTCCACGCGGACATCGGCGAATCGCTGAATGGCCAATTCGACACATTCCTGACTCGCTGTGGCAGAAAGCACTAGATGCACTTCATCCGGCTGTGCTACCTGCAACAGGCCCTTCAACTCGTTCAGTCGCATGGCATCATTGGGACTACGGCCGGCGGTGTCGATCAGCACAAATTCACAGTCGCTCATTTCATCAATCGTGGTGCGGAGGTCGTCCTGATTCGACACTACTTTCAAAGTGGAGCCGATGATGTCGGCGTATTTCTTGAGTTGATCCACCGCGGCGATGCGATAGGTATCGAGCGTGATCAGACCGACTTTCTTGTTTTCGCGGAGCTTTAGATTGGCCGCCAGCTTGGCAATGGTGGTGGTTTTTCCCACGCCGGTGGGGCCAATCAAGGCCACCACATGGGGGCCGTGCATCTTGGTGCGGCAGATTGGACCGGCCGAGGGCAGGAGTTTTTCAAGTTGCTCAGCCAGCTTGCTCTGCACGAACTCGGCGTTGCTATGGTATTCAGGGCGCAGTTCCAGTTGCAGTGTGCGGATGATGTCGCCGGCCAGTTCCTCGGCAACCTGGTTTTCGATCAGCGTGCGATAATAATCGAGGAGGCCTTCGGGCACTTGCGGGCCATCCACCTGCCGCGTGCGTTTTACAAGGTCTTTCACCATGTCCTTCAAAGCGGTCATTTCGTTGGAGATTGAGGCCATGGCCGCGTTGTTGAAGGCCGGCGTTTCCATCAGCTTGCGGCTGCCTTCAAGTGCATTCCGCGGGGCAGCGGCCGTGGCCACTCCCCCGCCGCCCGCACTGGCGGCGCGATACGCGGACGGCGCGTGCGCAGCAGCAGCCGAAGACCGGGCACCGATCCCCCGCCGGGGGACGTTCATGCCCTTGCCGGCGGTGATCTCCACGACGTCGCTGTGGCGCAATCCCATCCAGCGACGCTGCTGGACGGTGCGCGTGTGCAGGATGATCGCATCCGATCCCAGCGATGATTTCACCGCCGCCAGGGCCTCGGCCATATTGCTCGCTTTGAACGTTTGAAGATTCATAAAAGTACCGGATCACTTCCCAAAGCAATCATCCATTGAGTCCAACCATGCCCACGGCTTCCACGGCCACGTCGGGCGCGACTTCGTTGTATGCCAGCACGGCCACGTGCGGCAGCGAAGACTCGATCATCCGCCTCAGCGCCGAGCGAATCTGCGGATTGCACAAAATCACGGCGCTCCGGCCCGTCTGCGTCAGTTCCGTAGCCTTCTCCGATATCTGCTTCACCAAAGTCTGCGCCGTTTGCGGCGGCATCGTGTTGGTGCTGCCGCGGTCGTTGCGCTCGATATGGCCGTTTATCAGGTCCTCCAGCGCCGGATCGAGCGTCAGGCACCACAGCCGGTCGCGGTCGTCAACAAAACTTTTGCAGATCGTCCGCGAGAGCGCGTTGCGGACGTATTCGGTCAGCACGTCCAGGTCCTTGGTCCGGCTGGCATAATCGCCCAGCGTCTCAAGGATCGTTTCCAAATCGCGGACCGGAACGCGCTCGCGCAGGAGGTTCTGCATGACTTTTTGAAGCTCGCCGGGCTTAACTAGCGTCGGTATGACCTCTTCAACCAGCGCCGGGACACGCGCCTTGAGATTCTCCAGGAGATTTTTCACTTCCTGGCGGGTTAGGAGTTCATAGCCGTGGCTCTTGACCAGTTCGGTGAGGTGCGTCGCCAGCACCGCAGTGGCTTCAACCACCGTATAGTTGAGCAGTTCGGCTTGTGCCCGCTGGCTTTCGGTAATCCAGTAGGCGGGCAGACCGAAGGCCGGCTCGATCGTCTGTTCGGCACCGGGTATCGGGCCTGAAGTGGCCCCGGAATCCATCGCAAGGAACTGGTCGGGATAGGTCACGCCCTTGCCAAGCGGCTGGCCTTTGATTTTGACGACGTAGTCGTTTGCACCCAACTGCATGTTGTCGCGAATGCGGATCGGCGGGACGATAATTCCCAGTTCGATGGCGATCTGGCGGCGAATCAGGCTGATGCGGTCGAGCAGGTCCCCGCCCTTGGCCGCATCCACCAGCTTCACCAGCCCATAGCCCACTTCCAGCTCCATCGTGTCCACGTCCAGCAGCTTCTCCACCTTTTCTGGATCTTTGCGGGACATTTTCGCCTGTTCATCGCGGACGGCCGAGGCCGCCTGTTTCTTCTCTTTCCGGGTCATCACCACGGCGATTCCGCCACAGCACGAACCGATCACCAATAGTGGAAGCTTGGGCAAATCCGTCAGCGCCAGCACCGCCAGGAAAATGCCGGTGACGATCAGCGCCTGCGGTTTGGCGAGCAGTTGGCCCAGCATGTCGTCGCCGAGGTTGGACCGGCCGCTGGTGCGGGTGACGATCAGGCCAGCCGACAGCGAAACGATAAAGCCGGGAATCTGGCTGACCAAGCCGTCGCCGATCGTCAACTTCGTATAAACGGTAAGACATCCGAAGATGTCCATATTCCGCTGCACCATCCCGATATAAATCCCACCGAGGATGTTCACGAAAGTGATGATGATGGCGGCGATGGCGTCGCCGCGGACGAATTTGCTGGCACCGTCCATCGCCCCATAGAAATCCGCCTCCTGCGCGATATTTTCGCGCCGGCGCCGGGCTTCAGGTTCGGTAATCATTCCGGCGTTCAGGTCGGCGTCGATGGCCATTTGCTTGCCGGGCATGGCATCGAGCGTGAACCTCGCGGCAACTTCGGAAATACGCGTGGCACCCTTGGTAATCACCACGAACTGAATCACCACGATAATGGTGAAGATGATGATGCCCACGGCCAGTTGTCCGCGCGTGACAAAATCCGCGAAAGTTTGCACCACTTCGCCGGCGGCGTGTTCACCGGCGTCGTTGGTGAGAATCAGTCGCGTGGTGGCCACGTTCAGCACCAGCCTGAAAAGCGTTAACGCCAGCAGCAACGACGGGAAAACTGAAAACTCAAGCGGACTTTGCACATAGACCGTCGTAATCAGAACCAGCGCCGAAATGCTGATGTTGATGATGAGGAGCAAATCCAGCACCTGCGTGGGCAGCGGAACGAGAATGACCATCAGCAGCGAAATCAGCGCGAACGGAAAGATCATCGCGCGATTGGCGTGAATCATTGCCAGGATCGGATTGCTCGCCACTGCCACTGCCATATTTGATCACTCACTCTTTCGGATCATCCCACCGCTGCTTACACGCACACCGTCACACGCTGGCCATTTCTCGCTCGCGCGACCGCTTTTTCCCGGTCAGTTCGTAGACATAAGCAAGAATCTCCGCGACGGCGGAATAAAATTGCTCGGGGATTTCTTGTCCGACGTTGACCAGCTTGAACAGCGCCCGGGCCAGAGGCTTGCGTTCCAGAATCGGGATGCCGTTTTGGATGGCGATTTCACGAATCCGCATGGCCATATAGCCCTGTCCCTTGGCTAGCACCCGCGGGGCGTGCATGGTGCTGCTGTCGTATTTCAGGGCGATCGCGAACTCGGTCGGATTCGTTACCACCACGTCGGCGGTGGGAACATCCTTCTTCAGGCGCTCGCGGGCCATCTGCATGGCGATCTGCCTGCGGCGGTTCTTGATGTGCGGATCGCCGTCCATCTTCCGCATCTCGTCTTTCACTTCCTGCTTGGTCATCTTCAGGTCGCGCTCCACCCGAAACCGCTGCCAGATGTAATCAAGCAAGGCCAGCACCAGCAGCAGGATGCCGATGCGCATGCAGATGGAGTAGACGATCTGCCAGGAAAGCCCGAACGCCTGCAGAAAGGAAAGTTGCTGAGAGAGCACAATGTCGCCAAGGCGACCGTGTACGGCCGAATAGGCCGTCAGGCCCACCAGCGCCATTTTCGCCACGCTCATTACCAGCTTCATCGCGCCCTGGCCCTGGCCGAAGATACGTTGCAGTCCTCGGACCGGATTGAGCGCGCCGAAATTCGGCGTGATCCGCTTGGTGGAAAAACTAAAGCCCGTCTGGGCCATGTTGGCCCCGATCCCCACCAGCCCCAAACCGGCAAACAGCGGAAACATCGAAGCTCCCACTACCTTCGCGGCGTTGGTCCAAATCTGTAGGGGCGATTGCGTATTGAAATCCGCGATTGACCGGGCTGACAGGCTTTCGGCCATAAGACTCTTGAGCGCGGTGATGATATCGCCGCCAAACCACTTCAGCAGGACCATGATGCCCACCAGCAGCGCCGCAGACGACAGGTCCATGCTGCGCGCGATATTCCCCTGCTCGCGGGCTTCCTGCCTGCGCCGCGGGGTTGGGGCTTCTGTTTTTTCTCCAGCGTCTTCTGCCATCCGTGGCTCTCAGTAAAATCTCAACCCGTAATCGGGTGCGTCCATGCCTGCCTGACCGAGTGCATGCCATCCAACACCGCGCTGCTCATCACCTGGCTGCTCATCACCAGTCCGGCGATCAGCACGATCATGCCAATGACCGACCGCAGGGTCATGCCCGCGCTCATGACGTTCATCTGCGGAACCGTCTTGCCAATAAATCCAAGCGAAAGATCGACGACCAAAATTGTCACCATCATCGGCGCGGCCAGTTGCATGGCGAGTGTGGTGGATGCATGGAACAGGCCGATAAGCGTTTCAAACAGCGGGCGGTCGATGTACACCGAAAGGAGTGGCAGCGACGAGAAGCTGTCATGCAACCCGCGCAGCATTGCATGATGTCCGCGGACCACGAGGAATATCACCAGCAGGAGCATGAAGTAGGCGTCACTGACCACCGAGCCTTGCGACCCGAACTGCGGATCGAGGACCGCGCCAATGTTCAGGCCCATCTGCTGGCCAATGATTTCGCCCGCCCACTGCACGGCGATGAACACGAAACTGAGGATCATTCCCATCGCCAGGCCATACATCATCTCCCCGCCAATGGCCACTGCGGTCTGCCAGGCGCTGGGTGGAAACACTACCGCCTGTTTGACCGAGGAAACCATTGAGAAGGCGATCACCAGGGCCAGCATCGCGCGCACGCGTCGCGGAACGCGCCGGCTGCCGAACAGCGGCGCAAAGATCATCATGCCGGCGACTCGAAAGAGGACCAGCACGAAGACCGGGGCGAGTTTGAACGTTTCGTCGTTCATGCGCGGTCTCTTATTGGGCTGCGGGGTTTGCTAAAATCAGGGCGGTGTATTCGAGAAGCCGATGCCCAATCCACGGCATCAGCAAAATCGCCGCGACGATCATCGAGACGATCTTGGGAATGAAGGCCAGCGTCTGTTCCTGGATCTGCGTGACCGCTTGCAGGAGCGACACCAGGATGCCCACCACCAACCCGATGAGTAGCATCGGCGCCGAGACGATTAGGGCAAGCAATAGACTTTGACGAACCAGTTCTGTGGCGTGGTCGATCGACATGTTGCACACCCTTCCATGAGTGGTGCGATCTTTTTAATCGGTCGACCCGCGCGTTCATCCATGAACGATCGATCGTCCGATAACTTCAAGTGATAAAACTACCCATCAACCCGCCGGTAATCAAGCGCCATCCGTCCACTAAAACAAAAAGAAGCAGTTTGAACGGCAGGGATACCAGAACTGGAGGAAGCATCATCATGCCCATGCTGATTAGCACCGTGCTGATGACCATATCGATCACCAGGAAGGGCAGGTAGATTTTGAAGCCCATCCAGAATGCGGTTTTGAGTTCGCTGAGCATAAATCCCGGCACCAGCGAGCCAAAACTCACGTCCTTCCAGGTCTTGGGCTTTTCGCCCGAAAAATCTGAGAAAAGGAAGACGTCCTCGTCGTTGTCGGCCTTACGAATCTGCCCGATCATAAAATCGCGGAGCGGCAGTTGTCCGATCGACAGCGCGCTCTTCTGGTCGATCTTGCCTTCCAGGTAGGGTTGGAGCGCTTCGGAGTTCAATCGCCCCCACGTAGGCCCCATCACGACGAAGGTCATGAACAGGGCCAGCCCGATGAGAATCTGGTTGGGCGGAAGTTGCTGCGTGCCCAGCGCCTGACGCAGCAACGAAAGCACGATGATGATGCGCGTGAAGCTGGTCATCATAATCATGATGGCCGGCGCCAGCGACAGGATGGTAAGCAAGACGATGATCTGCATCGCCGACGAAAAATTTTCGCGTTTGGTCAGGTCGGGCAGTTGGATGGGGCCGGCGGGGCCGCCAAAAACGGGGCCGAGCGGCAACGTCGGTGGGGTTAGGCGCGCATCGGGCGAAATTTCCGTCGGCGCTGCCTGGCCTTTTGCAGGCGAAATCGCCGATAGGATGATCAGCGGAAATAGCAGCCAGCCGGCGAGGCAGGCGAAATTGAATGGAGAATCCGTTCTCATTCAGCGTTCAGACCTGATTGTTAAACGACTGCCGATCTCATCGCTTGAGCTTTTCTGAGATCTCTCGAACTTTTTCCGTCAGCCCGCCTATTTCGATCTGCGCCGCAGCCAGCGATGGCTCGGTTCGATCGACGTCCGTTGACGCGACCGTCGGAATTTCATCGTCAAACTGCTCCCGCGCCCGGCCAAAGAGCGAACCAAACCGTGTGGCCATTGGCGGGGTCGAACCGCCCACCTGACCAATCAACTCCGCCACTTCATCGGGATCCGTGATTTGCGCCAGCGCGCTGATCGATCCGCCGCTGTCGGCCGCCACGATCACGCGCCGGCCCACTTGCAGCAGCAGCACCTGTTGCCGCGGGGCGATCGTTGTACGGGCCAGCACCTTCACGCTGCGGTTTGCCGACGCCACCGCCGGAAGACCGAAGAACCGTCGGGCAGACCAACGAAAAACCAGGATCAGGCCAATCACTACCGCCAGCGCGCCGGCCACGCGCATCATGTCCAACCCCGTCTCCATCTGCACCGGGCTGCCCGGCGCAATGACATTGCTGACTTCAGCCGGCCTGCGGATCGTCGTGTGGTCGAAGTCGCTGGGCCGGGTCGTCGTCTGTCCCACGGCCAGACCGCCGCACCCCAGTACGATGCACAGCACGGTCGCGCGAAAATTCACAGCCCTTCGTCCTTCACGCCGGCAACGATCTCGTTGACACGCACGCAGAAATTATCGTTCAGCACAAGCACCTCTCCGCGGGCCACCAGCCGGTCGTTGACGAAGACGTCCACCGGATCGCCGGCTAGTTTATCCAACTCCACCACTGAACCTTCGGACAACTTCAGTACGTCTTCCACCAGCATCCGCGTGCGACCCAATTCGATTTTGACATCCAGGTCGACGTCGCGGAGCAGATCGATGCTCGACACCTGTACGTCCTGCATTACCTGCTGGAAATTCGGAAGCTCAAATCCTGCGGTGGAAGGGAGCGGCACGGGCGGTAGCTGCGCCGGCTTAACCGGTGCGCCGGCGTTACGGAATGAACTGAGCGGCGCCGCGGGCAAAGCGCCCGTTGGGTCTTCAAAATTCGCGGTCTTAAGTAGTTCGTCGATGGAGGCCTGTGCATCGGCCAGAGCGTCGGTCATGCCGGCGGTATCGGCGGTTGATTCGGCGTGTGCTTCGGTGGGAGGATCGAACGATGCGTTGGCAAATATTGCGTCGGCGGAATCAGCCGCGACATTTTCGCCAGGAACGGGGTCGGGGTTTTGGGCTTCGGCCATTGTTCACCATCCTTGGCGAAAAACCGATTCTGACGGGCACAGGGCTTTGTCTCAGACTACTCTCGTCCGATAACAACCGCAACGTGCGAGTGGTTCAGCCCTAGTAGTCCGTCCGAAATGCAATGCATCGCGGAACCAGCACCTCGTCGATCATTTTCTCACCGACGATTTCGTCGAGCTGATATTTGATCTGCCGGCGGAGCGTTTCCAGGCCCGGTTCGGTGCCGCCGTCCAATTTGGACGGATCCATCTGCGCAATGATCGTCCGAATCCGATCTTTTATCAAGGCCTCCCGGTCCTTGATCTTCTGCTTGACGGTGGTTTCAAACTCGCCACGCGTGGCGGCGTAAATCGCGACGTCATATAAAAAGGTTCGGCCCGAGCGTTTATTGGGCGCGCGAAATTCAAGCACGGAGACTTCGACGGGGAATTTTTTGTCGCGGACGCCAGGTGCGCCGGCATCACCGTGCGAGCCTTCGCCGGCAGCCGCTCCACCATGTTCGGCAGCGGCACCACGCTCGGATTCCACGGACACCGCTTCGGTGGCTTCAGCCCCTGCGGCCGATTTTGGTACCCCCCCGGACAAAAATTTGAAGCCGGCGAACAGGACGACGGCTTCGATAATCATTGCCCCACCCAGCAACACGGGGGTTTTGCTCATCAGCCCCCCGCCTTTGGGCTTCTCGACCGGTTCGTGTTTTTTTTCGGCCGGGGGGGCTTCCCTCTTTTTCGCTTCTTCTGCCATGACCATCTCTCGGTATCAACACAGGGGAATCAAGGCCTTTCCGAACAGCGCCTTCTATTCCTGTATCGGCAGAAGATGCAGGAGAATCATCAGATGAAGACGGAATGTGTGGTATTTATCGCAGAAAGCGCAGAATCTGCGCCCTCAGCGGCTTTCACAGAGACCGCTCGGTCTGACGATGACCGTTTTGAAGCCCCGATTCAGTCGGTGATCGGCCTGCGCACAATGCGGGCATAATCGATCGCCCGGCGCATCACTTCCTGAAGGGTTTCCTTCACCATGAGCTTGTCCCCACCATCCGTGCAGACCACCGTATCGGGCGTACACTCGACGTAGCGGATCTTATCGGCGTTGATGACGAATTTTTGGCCGTTGAGGCGTGTAAGAGAGATCATCCTGATCCGGGGAGGATTAAGGCTGAAGTTGGAATCCACAGGCGGCGAAACGGGGTGCGTAATCGGGTCAGCCCAGTATCACCGACATTTCACATCCAACTGCAATCGGCTCCTCCCCCTCCTTGTTTTTAAATTGCCCCCGCGACGAAAGAGTAAACACTCTTGTAGCATGGGGCTGAGAATCAAAAATGCCCAGCGCGCGGCCGGGCGCGGTTTACTATCGGCTGGTGTTTAGCAACTCCGTAATTAGCTGATTGCTGGTGGTGATGACCCGGCTGGAAGCCGAAAATCCAGTCGAAGCGATAATCAGGTTAATGAACTCCGCAGATAGATCGACATTGCTGGCTTCGAGCGCGCCGGCCCGAATCGCTCCACCACCCAGGTCAAGAGGCGCTGCGATCTTTGGCACGCCGCTGTCTGGCCCGGCGATGTAATTATTCCCGCCTTTGTCCACCAGGCCCTGCTTGTTATCGAAAGTGGCGATGGCCACCTGGCCCAGTGTGGTGGTCAGACCGTTATCGAACGATCCGGTGATGATGCCATTGGCACCAATGGAGAAATTGGCCAGCGTGCCGATGGGCTGGCCATTGCTAGAACCGATCATCTTGCTGTTGGTGGCCGAGAGCGCAGTCATGGAAGAAAAATCGAGGCTGATGGATAGCGGAGTTCCCGAGCCGGTGTTTTTTCGATCGATCGAGATGACTGGCTCATTCAGAGTCAGGAGTTTGCCGGTCGGATCGAAATCGATTGTGCCAGTGCCGATCACGCTGCCCGGATGGGAAGCGGCCGTGGGATCAAACGACTTGGCGTCAGTGTCGTCGGCGCTGTAGGCGAAGTATCGCCAGGTGGTTCCCGTGTCCTGCTTGGATTCCATCACTGCGGTGAGATTGACAGTGAGGGGGTTGCCGAGCGAGTCATACGCGCGCACGCTCGTATAAACACTTTCGCCGATGGGCGCATTGGTTGGCGCGCCCGAGAACGCGAAGGTGGTCAGCCCGTCGGAGCGAACCAGATCCGCAGGCGGAATCTCGAGCTTGTTTTCAAGGCCGGCATTGCCGGTGACGAACAACTGCGCGGTGGCACCGGTGGCGTCGGGCACAAGGGTAACCCCAGGGGTATAGCCAACCGGTCCGGCGACCGATGTGTCGATCGCCATGCCCTGCGCGAGAAAATTCTGGAGGTCCTGCACGCTGGTGGCACCATCGACGGTCAGTGTGAGAGCCGGGATGTCGCGCCCGCCGCGCGAGCCGTTGAGCATGAGGGTGGCACCGGAGGTAATGAAATCCCCGCCGGCAGTATCACGCAAGTCAATCAGGCGTGAGGCTGCCGTGGGGGCGATGCCGGTGGAGTTATCGACCATCGCCTGGCTGCTTAAGACCGAAGCGCCGGTGGCGAGCGGTCCGCCGGCATTGAGATTTCCGACGAACGTCGCTGCCGTCGTAGCGTCGGCCTTGGTCAGCTTTCCGAGCGGAATGGTGATACGGTCGAGCGCGCCAGTGATGACGTGCTGGTTGCCATCCACGCCAAATCCCTGCACAAAATCGCCAGTGCTATTGACCAGCTTGTTGTCCTGATTCAGTGTGAACGAGCCGTCGCGGGTGAATTTCTGCTCTTTGCCTTTGAGGATGAAAAACCCGTCGCCGTCGATGGCCAGATCGGTATCGTGGCCGGTGGATTCAATCGAACCTGGCGCCCAGCTTTTTTCGATGGCCGACACACTTGCTCCCAAGCCACGCTGGCTCGGGTTGGTGCCGCCGAAATCGGCGCTAGGCGGACTTCCGGCGGCATCGGTCACATAAAACTGCGGCTTGAAAAGCGCGCGGCTTCCTTTGAACGCGACCGTGTTGACGTTGGCAATGTTGTTGCCGACGACGTTCAGTCGCGTCTGGTTGACGTTCAGCCCGCTTAAGCCCGTGAATAATGTGCTCGTCAGTGCCATAGCTGATTGTCCGATCTTTTAGCAGCTCGTGGTTTGATCAACCGCGCACGATTGGCATCCTGCGTCGCGCAACTTTCGCCGAACTGTCCTCGAAATCCTCTCGAATCCACCAGTTCAACGAATCCAATTTCTTGACATGCAATCGTCATGCCGCGGGTGCAGAGCAAGATCATTTCGGTAATGCGGTCACGCCGCCCGAGCCTGCGCGGCCTGCCCGTTAATCTGCGTCACTTTTCCCATTTCCAACGTCTGCCCGCTATCAAGTTCGAGATTGACGGTGTCGCCGGCCACCTTCACCGAAGTGACCAGGCCCGTGATGGTGTCGTTGGCTTCATTGAGGCCTGTCACGCTTTTGCCGATGAGCGACGAGGCCGAGCCGATCTGATTCTGCAGCACCATCGTTTTGAGCGAGCCAGTGAGATTGGTTGAAGCCTGAAGCTGCCCGATCTGGCTCATTTGCGATAGCAACTGATCGCTCTTGGCCGGGTCCATCGGGTCCTGGTTCTGAAGCTGAGTAATCATCATCTTGATGAAGTCGGCGCTCTTCAGTTGCCCGAGCTTATTGGTGACGGTATTGGTTGAACCCGATGACGATGTGACATTTGCGATTGGCATAACAGGCCTTTCGGTTAAAGGGGTTTGGGAAATGCAGAAATCCGACCGGGCAAGATGACGCGGGGGAAAATCTGCGCGATGGAGCGCACGAACGACGCGATTTTGCGTGAGCTATCAGGCCACCATGTCGAGGGGATCAGAGCCGAGCGCCACGCGCTCCCACATCCGCTGAAGCATCTGCTTGCGCTGCTGCTCCTGCCAGGCTGAGTTCTGCTGCTGATCGCCGGGTTGGCGCTGCTCGTCATTGGCCGACTGCTGGTCCCGCGGGGCCTGCTGGACATGCAGTTTATCAACCATAACACCTTGAGATTCGAGCGAGGTTTTCAGCTGGCTGAGACTGTGACTGAGCAACTTGGTGGCTTCATCATTTGAGGTTTGGAAGCTGGCGGTCAGGGTACCATCGCGCATCTGCACCGACACCACCAGCGCGCCCATTTCCGGGGGATCGAGCCGAATCTGCATCGACCCACCCTTGGGAAGCAGTTCGACGCGCATGCCCGTGACGATGCGGGGATGGTTCACTTCGGCGAAATGCGCTTCGGGCGAAGCGGCTGGTGCGGCGGGGGCTGCGCTGGGCGAGGCAGAGTGCCCTGGGGCCACATTCTGCGGGGCTGCAACCGAGAGCAGCGAGGAGGAATCGGTCGACTTGATCGCCGATGCATTGGTATTGGTCGATTCGACAGCGGCCGTTGAATCCGAAGGCGGTTGTGCCGGAGTCTCCTCCCTCGGGGGAAGGGCTGGCTTTGTCGCTTGCTTACTGACCGGCGCGTCAAAAAGGCCCGGTGCCGGCTCGGCGGCACGTGGTTCGACCGGCTTGCTGTCACCGGCCTTAATAACGGTGGCTTTCTTGTCCGATGTGGCCGCTTCATCGGTCGGACCCTGTTCGGACTTGGCAGCGCTCGCATCGGTCCGCATCGTCCCGGCTTCATCGGCTAACTGGGCAACCGCATTGCTCGTGCCAACAGCGCCCGGGGCTGTTTCGCCAGGTGACTTCGAGGCCTCGGCATCGGACGAGTCAACCGCGACTGCCGGAGTCGCAACCGCCGGTGGCGCAAGCAACGATGGATCGACGCGCGCAGCATCGGCTTCACCGGCGGGCTTCGCTTCCGGTTTAGCATCAGCCTGGGGCGGAGCGCCAAGAGCTATGCTCGCCATCGAATCGTCAGCAGGCGGGTATGGCTCTGCGTCCTGGGATGATGACGCTTCGGCCGAATCAGTCACTGCTTCCGATGAGTCGTTTGCTCCTGATGCGGTTTGATCTCTGTCTGTTTTTTTTGACTTTGCGGATTTTTCGGTCGTTTTCGACCTGGCTTCCGGCTTGCTCGCCTGTTCCGCCTGCGACTTGCGGTCGCGCAGCTTTTTTAGCTCCTGCCCGAACGCGGCGTTATCCGCCGGCGCTTCAGTGCTGCGAGCGCGCGCTTTCAGTTCAGCTTGCGGCGATTTTTGAAACAACTTTGCAATCGCGTCGGGCATGTTCAATCCTTGGCCGTCAGTTCTGATTTGCGCATTCGCTCCAGCACGCGCTGGATGCGTTCGACTTCTTCCGGTGCCTTAAATTCCTTGATGATCTTGCTGGCGGTCCTTGGCTGCATGGCCTGAAGATACTGCTGCAAGGTGTCGTCGGTGAGCGACATGAAAATCGTCTTAACCTGCTTGGCAGGCATGGTGTTGTAGAGCGTTAGACTGTCTTGAAACCCCCTGTCGCTGGCCAGGCGGGTGGCCTGTACCTGCTTGTCGGTGAGTGTCTTGCGATCGTCCTCAACGGCAGTTCGATCGGTGCTGAGTTTGGTTCGGGCCAGGTCCACCTGTCGCTGAAGGTCCAGCAGTTCCCGATGCCGGCGCTCCAATTGCGCCATTTGCGCATCGAATGATTGCTGAATAAACTCAACCTGCTCGCCGGCGCTTCGGCCCGAGGCTTTGGCCAGCAATTCATCGAGCTGCATGGACGGCGATTTTTCCTCCGTGGGGACGGGTTGAGTCGCCGGTGCGTCAGGCTCGGGCTTGGGAAATACGATCGCCTTTATCGCCTGCACCTTATCTTTGTCTAGTTGCCCACTTTTCCACAGCCAGCCCACTCCGCCAGCAAGGACCAGGAAATTCAGTGCCAGCAGCATCGCGATCGTGCTAAAGAGTGTTTTCACGATCTCGCCTCCCCGTCCTCAACATAATTGGCATACGACAGCTGCATAGTGATCTCGTCCTGCTGGGCCAGTTCCTTCAGGTCGATCGCAGCCCGCCACCTTGATTGCTGCTTCTCCTTCAGTTTCTCCATGATCTTGCGCTGCACCGCCGCCGCCTGAAGCAACTTTCGCGCCTCATCCAGCTTTATTTGAAGCTGTGCCATCGCTTGGACAATGGTCATCGCCCGCTTTTGCATCGATATCAGAAATCTTCGGTGCGCCGAGAGAAAACTCATGTTCAGCCGGCCGGTGAGATGATGGTCTCGAACATCCGTCGTGGCCTGGCGAACTTCCTGATCCAGCGCTGTTAACTGGTTCTGAAGTAGCGCCATATCGGCCTGCAACCGGGCGACGGCGCGCTGCTGCTCATGCTCGAGATGCTCTCGATGCTCAAGCACCCCCTGAAGTTTGAACGTGAATTGCGCCATATTCGTGCGCTACGATCCTTTAAACGCGTGCAACGGGCTTGCTTGCGGCCTTGGCGGCCTGGGCCTTGATGATCTTGTCGAGCTGGTCGATCCACATCGACAACTCCGCCAGCGACTTCCTCGTCTGATCCAAAGACGATGCCACCAGCGCGTCCTGTTGCAAAAACTGCGTTATTCTTGCCCGCGACTGCACGGCCAGGTCAAACTCGGCATTTACGCCGGGCACATACGCACCGATATTCACCAGGTCTTCGATGTCCTGATAGGTGGCAAGCAAACTCTGTACCCGCCGGGCTTGGGTAACGTGCAGTTTGTCGGTTACATCCCCACGCACACGGCTGATGCTTTGCAGCACGTCGATCGCCGGGAAATGCCCCCGATTGGCCAGCGCGCGGTTCAGCCAGAGGTGCCCGTCGGTGATGCCCTTTACCGCGTCGGGGATCGGCTCATTAAAGTCGTCCCCTTCCACCAGAACCGTGTAAAACCCGGTGATTGACCCGCGGGCCGTACGTCCGGCGCGCTCCAGGATTTCTGGCAGAAGCGCAAAAACGCTGGGTGGGAAGCCCTTTGTGGCTGGCGGCTCGCGTGCGGCCAGGCCAATCTGTCGCTGGGCCTGACACATGCGCGTCAGACTATCTAAAAGAAGCAGCACATTTTTTCCCTGATCTCGAAAATACTCCGCCAGCGTTGTGGCAACTTTGGCCGCCCGAACGCGCAGAAGCGGCGCGTCGTCGCTGGTGCTGATGACCATCACGCACCGCTTGAGGCCATCGGGACCGAGGCTGTGCTGAAGGAATTCCTGAACTTCGCGCCCGCGTTCACCGATCAACGCGATCACGCTGACGTCGGCGTTGGTGCTGCGGGCGATGCTCGACAGCAGCGTGCTTTTTCCCACGCCGGGGCCGGAAAAGATCCCCATCCGCTGGCCAAGGCCACAGGTCAGCAGCCCGTCAATCGCGCGGATACTGGTGGCGATGGGCTGGCGGATGTTAGTTCGGTTTAGTGGATCGACGCTGCGGGCGTCGATCCGGCGGGATTCGATGCGCAAGAGCGGCCCGCCACCATCCACTGGCTCGCCAAACCCATTTAATACGCGCCCCAGGAGTTCAGGCGAACACCAAATTCGTGGTGCCGATGATAGATTTTGAATTTTATCCCCGCGGGCCACCCCGGCGGTGCTGGTCAGTGGCATCAGCAGGGTGTGATCGTGCTGAAAACCAATCACCTCCGCGAGGCACGTCCGATCGTTCATTGAATCGATCCGGCACATCGACCCCAATGGAAGCGGAAGGCCGGAGGCTTCGATGGTCAACCCCGAAATGGCCTGCACCTGCCCTTCCACGCGAAACGGCATCGCGCTGTTGACACAATCGAGTTGCGCGGCAAGTAAACTCATGGCAGGGGTCGATTCAGGATCACACGGATCAGTGCAACGTCTTCAACCTTTTGCCGGAAGCAGCTCGTTCACGAGCCGATCGATCTGCGTGTCCAGATCGCCATCAATTTGGCCGTCGCGGGTGAACAATCGGCATCCGCCGGGCTGAAGGTTCGGGTCGCCGATCAACTCGACGTGTTCAAGATTCGGCCAGGCGAGTTGCAGGGCCGGGAGTTCGGCATCCAGCGCCTTCCGCTGAGACGGATGCACCGCGATGCGCACGTCGCTGGCATGAACCACCAGCTTCATCGCTTCGTTTAGATTCGCCCCGAGCACGGCCGGATCGATCAAGCCCTGTCGCTTGGTGACCCGTCGCGCGATGATCGCGGCGAGGTGTACCACGTCGTCGATGGCTTCGGATTTAAGCCGGCTCCGGGACGCTTCGATCTCCCGCGCAGCAGCCGTTAACGCTTGTACCAGTCGAGACAGTTCGGCGCGATTTTCCTCCAGCGCCGCATCATGGCCCGACTGCCGGCCTTCGGCCCGGCCCTGTTCCATCCCTTTTTCCAGCCCGTCTTTCGTTCCCGCAGCCACCGCCTGCTTTCTCAACTCTTCGGCCTGGGCTTGGGCCTCAACCAACAGCGCCTCGGCCTTGGCCTGGGCGCGCATGAGCAGCCCGCGGGCGTGATTTTCAATGTCGGTCATCGAAAACACCCGGGCCTGTGACGGAGAATTTGCCGATTTAATCAGCGGCATCCGTTAGACAACCATTTCCTTTTCGCCACCGCGGCCGGCAATGATTATGTCGCCGGAATCTTCCAACCGCCGAACAACGTCCACGATCTTCTGTTGGGCCGATTCGACATCGCTCACTCGCACCGGGCCCATGTATTGCATGTCCTCGGCAATAAGCTGGGCCGCCCGCTCGGACATGTTCTTAAATATCTTGTTCTTGAGATCCTCGCTTGCCGTCTTGAGGGCCAGGCTGAGAACCTCGTTGTCGATTTCCTTGAGAACACTCTGAATGCCCTTGTCGTTGACCAGCAGGATGTCTTCGAAGACGAACATGAGCCGCCGGATTTGCTCGACAAGGTCCGGGTCTTCGGCCTCCAAACCTTCCATGATTCCTTTTTCCGTGGAACGATCGGCCAGGTTGAGAATCTCAGCCACCGTGTCCACCCCGCCGGCCTTTTCAAACGTCTGGCTGACGATATCCGAGAGGCGATGCTCCAGTCCCCGCTCCACCTCTTTAATCACCTCGGGATTGGTTTGCTCCATGTTGGCGATGCGCTTCACCACTTCAATCTGCTTCTGGCTTGGTAATCCGACCAGAATCTCTGATGCCTTCTGCGGCGGCAGGTGCGCTATTATCAGCGCGATCGTTTGCGGGTGTTCGTCCTGAATGAACGTGAGCAGATTTTCGCTTTCGGCCTTCTGGAGGAAACTGAAGGGCGTGGTGGCGACCTGTTGGGTGACCTGCTTTATGGCCTTTTCCGCCTCGTCGGGCGTAAGGGATTTCCGCAAAAGCGCCTTGGCATATTCCAGTCCCCCTTCGGCCACATACGAACTGGCCAGCGCCACCGTATAGAATTCGCTGAACACGTCTTTGCGCGTCAGCAAATCCACTTCGCCCAGCGAGGCGATCTCGCGCGTTACTTCTTCCATCGCCTCCGGGGGCAGACGCTTGAGAACCTCGGCGGCCTGGTCTTGATCCAGCGTCAGCAGCAACACCGCAGCCTTGCGTAATCCGGTCAGTTGATTGGAGTCAGCCATGACTTTGTCCGCAGAAAGTTGAAGGCGAACGAAAAACCGGTCAGCACACAACGTGCGTCGGACCAGACTTCCCTTACGCTAAATCCCTTTCCATGGTCCTTAGATTATTCACGCGCGATTCAGCCAGCGCTTGACCAGATTCGCGGCGGCGTCGGGGTTCTCTTTCACCATCGTCGAAACTTGATCGAGCATCTGCTGAGTTTTAATGGTGTCCGGGTCCATCTCCAAGGCATCGAGCAGCGCGCCCGCCTCGCCGGCCTCACCGGCAATCGCTTCGCCCGAATCCAGCCGGTGCGGAACGCCCGGTTCCCTGCTCACGCTGGCAGCCAATGCCGGCATGGGCGAGCCTTTACGCACCATCAGGCCCATCATCAGCAGGCTGGCGACGGCAAGAATCCCGACGGCGATTTCCTTGGAATACCCCGCGACCGACAAACCGATCGACGACGAGGCCGACGTCGTTGACGCCATCGCCGCCAGCGGGCTGACATCGATGTAGGTTTCCACCGATACCTCGTCATCCTTTTTCAGGCCGGTGCATTTCTTCACGTCGTTGCGAATTTTTGGCAGTTCCATGTCCACCAGCGGCTGCAAAACCGCGTCTTCCGGTTCTTTGCCGTTGGGATTTTTCTTCAGCCACATCTGCACGAAATAACTGCGGGGCACACGGACCGATGCGCCGATGACTGTTTCTTTTCCTGCCGGCGTGCTGATCTGCGATTTGGCCTCGCTGGCCAGGATCTGGAACTTAGTGCCGGTATCAGTTGAAGTGCTGCTCGAGCCGGAACCTGCGGGGCTGGCGATCTGCGCGCTGACATTGGGCAACACCCCGCCGTCGCCGCTGGCCGCCGGTGCCGAGTTGGTCGTCTCCTCGGTGTGTTCCTTGGTCTCAATCTCCTTCTGCACCACTTTGGTCGGATCATAGTCGTGACGTTCCTCGGCGATCGTCTTGTTTTCGACGTCCACCGACACCGTCACGATCACCCCGCGAATGAACGACAACTGTTCGGCCACCTTGTTGGAGAACCAGCGCTCGTATTGCGCTTTGAGGTCGAAGTAGGAATCACTCATCGCAGTGGGGTCATTGCTGCTCTGAACGCGCTGTGCCACGCCGTCTATAACCACGCTGATGCGTTCCTTGGCCAGACCCGACTGCGCCCCGGCCACCACGCTGGCGGCGGCGTTGACCAACTGCTTATTCCCGCTGGCACCGGATTGCATCGTGATATTGACGGTGGCGCTGGGCTGCACCCCGCCGTCAAAATTTCGCACGCGTGTGGGATCGATCATGACGACGGCGCTGGCCACCCCGGGGAACCGGCCGATGATCCGTGAGAGGGTCATCTCGGCGGCATGGTTCCAGAATTTGTCGGTCTTTGATGGCCCGTCGAGCGGATTCATCTGCTTGACCATGGCTTCAAAGCCCGATTCGGTGTTTCGGGGAAGGAGCTGGGAATATCCCAGGCCCGCCAGAATTTCCCAGCGTTTGTCCGCAGGAACCAGCACCTTCTTGTCGGAGGTGACCGAATGCGGAATCCCCTTCATGGCGAGCTGGTCGGTGATGCGGCCGATGTCTTCGTCGGAAAGGGCTTGGTTGAGCACCGCTTCCATCTCGGCGGTGCCGGCATATTTTCCCCACCACATCATGGTCATCACCATGATTACCACGAGCGTGCCGGTGAGCATCTTCTGCGAGGCCGAAAGCCCCGAAAGCTGCTGCTGAATTCGATCGAGTTGAACTTTGACAAAATCCATGGCTTAGACCTCCATGTCCGTGCCGGGATCAAAAACACAATCCACTTTTCATCGAACCCGCCCAGATCAATCATCCAATTGATCGGCCCGGTCCTTTTCACTCCGCATCATACGGAGATGTTCTTCACTTCTTCATAAGCTTCCATCAACTTACTGCGGATGGCCAGCAGGGTCTTGAAAGCGATGTCTGATTTTTCCATCGCCGTCATCACGCCGGTCACGTCTTCCGATTTCCCGGTGGCCAGGTCCTGCACCGCCTGGCTGGCATCCTGCTGAAGCTTGGCAACCTCGTCGATGCTGTGCTTGAGCGTGTCGGCAAAGCTGGTGGCGCCTGTGGCATCCGCAGCCGGCGCTTTAGCCGGCGAAATTCCGCCACCCGCCACTTTGCCCAAGTTCAAGTTGTTTATGCCGTCTAGCATGAACTTCACTTCAAAAAAGTCGTTTCGGCCCAGGCCCGGTCTTCAGTGCCGCCTTTTACGCTTTTAGGCGATCAGTCGCAAGGAAGAATTTATCATCTGCTTGGTCACGTCCATCATGGTGATGTTCGCCTCGTAGGCACGGCTGGCTTCCAGGGCGTTGACGTACTCAATCGACAAATCGACATTGGGATACAGCACATAGCCATCGGGGCCGGCATCGGGGTGGCCCGGTTCAAACCGCCGAGAAAATGGCGACTTGTCCAACGCCACTTCCTTCACATGCACGCCACCCTTGGACGGATCTCCGGCCTGCCCGCTGGCCAGCACCGCAAACCGCCGGCGATATGGCGAGGCCTCGCCTTTGGCATTTCGGGTCGTGTTGATGTTCAAAATGTTATTGGCGATCGTGTCCATCCGTGTGCGCTGCGCCACCAGTCCGCTTGCGCCCATGTCCAAAGCCTTAAACATCCTTCACCGTCCTTAAAGGCGTCGATCTTCCGACGCTCATGCCTATTGCAACCCAACGCTTATCCAACCCGTTCCTTCAGTGCGCTCTCAATACTCGTAAACTGCTTTCGCAAAAGCTCGATGAACATATTGTGCATCAGCCCATTCTTGGCTTGATCGGTTACCAGTTGTTCCATCGAACGATTGTTTCCGTCGTGGAACAGAATGCCGTTTACCGGAAACTGCGTCGGCGAATCAATCCCGTCAAATCCGACCGCGCCCGGCGAGGCGCTTGCGCGGTCCTCGACCCGCTGCCGCAGCGCCCGCTGAAAGCCTTCAAGTGACAGGTCCTTCTGCCGATAGTTCGGTGTGGACGCATTAACCAGATTTTCAGCAAGCAAATCATGGCGGGCCGACGTAAAGCGCACCATCTGCTCCAGCAGTGGCGCGTTCCCCTGATTTAAAAGCCGATCAATGAACATCGCGGGTCCTCATGTATCAAATACCATGCCCGGCGGCACGAAACAGCAACTTTGCGTCAAATCCACAGACAATTGCCGCGAAATTTCGCTTGGCGGTCCTACCGACACACCGCCGCAACCGGCAGTTTTTGCGCCTGTCGCAGCCTTTCACATCACGCTCTCCACCAATTCGCCATCGTCCTTCCACTTCTTCAGTTTAATCCCCAGCGTGCGGACGCCGATGCCTAACGCCCCGGCGGTCTTGATCCGGTGGCCCTTGAACTGTTGAAGAGTGCTAAGAATCACCTGCTTTTCGATATCGGCCAGAGGCTTGCCGGTTAGACCGCCGGAGCCTGCCCCCGAGCGCGGTCGCAGCCAAGGCTCGATGGTGTTCGCCCGGATCACGCCCGGTTCGCTTTCGAGCACGCCGGCGCGCTCGACAATGTTTTGCAGTTCCCGCACGTTGCCCGGCCAGTCATAACGCTGAAGAATGCGCATCGCCTCGGATTCGACGTGCCGAAACGCCGAGTTCTCTCTGCGGGCAATCTGGTGCAGAAAATGACGGACGAGATCGGCGATGTCTTCGGACCGCTGGCGAAGGGGCGGAAGTTCAACCGGAACGACATTCAGTCGATAAAACAAATCTTGACGGAATTTGCCGTCGGCGACGGCCTGTTCAAGGTCGCGGTTGGTAGTGGCGATGATGCGCACGTCCACCTGTTGACTGGCGCTGCTGCCGACACGCTCGAAAACGCTTTCCTGCAGCACCCGTAGCAGCTTTGCCTGAAGCGACTGGGCGATTTCGCTGATTTCATCCAGCAGCAATGTCCCGCCATCGGCCAGTTCAAACCGCCCGCGTCGCATTTTATCGGCACCGGTGAAGGCGCCCTTTTCGTGACCGAATAACTCCGATTCCAGCAGGTTTTCGCTAAGCGCTGCACAATTCACCGCCAGAAACGGCTTGTCCTTCCGCTCGCTGGCATGATGGACCGCCCGCGCGACCACTTCCTTGCCCGTGCCACTCTCCCCGCGAATCAGAACAGTCGCGCTGCTCTTGGCCACCAGGTCGATCTTTCTGCGGATTTCGACCATCGCCTCGGAACTGCCGATAAGCGGCCGCGGAGCGGAAATCTCCGTCATGGACCGAAGGACCGCGTTCTCCTTAATCAGCCGGTTATGTTCGAGCGTACGATCCACCAGCAATTTGATTTCGTCGCCATCAAACGGCTTTTGAATGTAGTCATAAGCCCCCTGCTTCATCGCCTCGACGGCAGTCTGCACCGTTGCAAATGCGGTCATCAGCACCACGGGCAGATCAGACCGGAACTTTTTCACTTCGGCCAGAAGCTCGAGACCGGTCATCCGCGGCATCTTCAGATCACTGACAACCAGATCGAAGCGCGTGGTCGAATTCAGGCGTGCAATCGCCGACCGGCCATCCCCCGCGGCGATCACTTCATGCCCTTCGCGGACGAGAATCTGCGCCAGTGAATCACGCATGATTTCCTGGTCGTCCACAATCAAAATACGGGCCATATCTGCTCCTGCTTTGTAAATACCTAAATTCGAACCTCAAACCTTGCCCCGCCGTCCGGGTTATTCGTCGCCAGCACCGTACCGTCGTGGGCTTCAACCACACGATGCACGATCGCCAGTCCCAAACCCGTGCCGGTGGCTTTCGTCGTAAAGAAAGGATTAAAAATGCGGTCCAGCACGGGCGCGGCGATGCCCGGGCCATTGTCACGCACGACCAGGTGAAACTGCCGGGCATCGGAAGCTTCGGGCGGGGCGAAATAACTGATGCGCACGATTCCGCGGGTTTCAATCGCCTCTGCGGCGTTTAAGACCAAATTTAACAGTGCCTGACCCACCAGCAGCCCGTCGGCCTGAACCAGCAGGCTTGTCGGGCCGTCGATCCGGCAACAGACGCTGCTGGCAGCGAGGGTCGGTCCGGCCAGGTCGATCGCCTGACGGACGCAATCGGCCAGGTCCATCTCCGCGATCGTTGGGCGCATTTCTCGTGAGAATTGCAGCACCTGGCCGACCAGCGCCTCAAGCCGTTTCACCCCGCCGATGATTTTCTTAACAACCTCCAGCGCCGGTGCCTGATCGACCAAATCTTTGGCCAGAACGGAGGCATAAAGCTGGATTCCGCCCAGCGGATTGCGAATCTCATGCGCCAACCCCGCCGCCATCTCACCCAGCGCCGCGAGGCGATTCTTGCGCTCCAGCAGACGGTTTTTTTCGCTCAGTTCGGCCCGCAACGTGGAGATTTGTTGCAACAGTTCTTCGTGAGACTGCTGCAGCTTCTCGGTCACTTCGCTGTAGGCCATGATGATGCGCCCCAGCTCTTCAATCCGCTGGGCGTGCGATGGCGAGGTTGGCAGGGTTTGAGCCAGGTTCACCGTGAGACATCCATTCTCGATGCGGGCCGGCCATAAGCCGCCGCCGCGTACGTGCGATTGATCTGCCGGGCTGCCGACGCCGTGTTGATCTGCTTGCCGATGTTCAGTTTGCGTTGCTGAAGCACCAGCGCGTCGTTGCGGTCGGCGGTGTTGATCTGTTCGAGCAACCGCCGGGTATCCGCGAGCATCTCCTCAGCCAAGGCGCGATCCGATGGATTTAAGTCCCGAACGTAGTCGTTCCATCGCCGCTTGGTCGGGCCGAGGATCTGTTCCAAATCCGCCACCTGGTCCAGCACCTGCTGTCGCTGGGTTAACACGTTCAGCAGTTCATCGGTGTGATTGTTTTGCACGTGTTCGTGTTGGATTTCGGCCAGCTTGGCCAGACGGCCGTAGCAATGCACCTGATCCTGCAAGGCAGTCAAAATCGAATCAACCACTGAAGTCATATCAACTCCCGCCATACATCATCGAAAGCAACGACCCATGGGACCGTGAGGACACGCCCGCTAGGGGGCGTCTCGCCGTTCAGCCGTCACCACATCCCTGCGGCGCTGGTCCATTTCAGCCACTGCTCCCAATACGTCTTGGGCATTGCGAAAGTGCCGTCGGCAAACGCCTCCTGCGGCATCCTTCGCAAAAGCCACTTGGCCCGTTCGTTGGCCGTCTTGGCTTCGTCAATTTTTCCCAGCGCGCAATAGGCATTCACAATCTGCACATACGCCGCCAGCGCCGAAGGATCGTCCTGATATCGGAACGCGGCCTGGTCATACGCCTTGATCGATTCTTCGAACGAGCCAAGGTCATAGAGGCAATCGGCACGGTAAAAATGGCTGAGTTTGTTGTAGAGACGATCGGTCTCGGTTTTCGGCGGGGCCGTGCGATAGAGGTCCATCGTCTTGTCGTACAGCGTGCGCGCCTTTACCAGCCGCTCGCGCCGGGCCTGAGTGGCCTCGGTCAGATCGATCGGTTGCGAGCCAGGCCCGGTGGCCGTGTTGATCGCTCTGACCTCCAGCAATGAGGCGCTCTTGCGATAGCTGTCGGCCATGAGAAACGTCAATTGTCCGACGCGCTCATCGGTGGGATATCGCTGTACCAGTTCTTCCAGTCGTGCCACCGCAGCCTCATAGCGATTGGTGCGGTAATAAAGCTGGGCCAGTTCCCAAAGGCCCATCTTGAATTCTTCGGCAGCGGGGGTAATCAGCGGGTTGTTATCGACCACACTCAGCAGCACGCTCTCCGCCTTGCTACAACTTTCCGGACCTTTGGCGATGTACGCCTGCGCCAACGGGACCGCGGACTTGCTGGCGGCCAGACTTTGCGGGTAGCGGAACTGGTTGCGCTGATAGGCGGCAATGGCCTTATCGAACAGGCCCGACGCCTGATAGGCCCTGCCCAGGCGCAGCAGCGCCGACGGAGCAAGCGGGTCTTCCGGTCGCTCGGCGACGAAAAGTTCGAGCGACGAAATCACGTTCTGGGTGTTCGATGCCCGGTCATAGAGATCGACGCCCTTCCACAACGCATCGCCATATCCCTTGTCGTCGAGCAGTGTCAGCCCACGAGAATAGGCCACGAACGCATCGCCGGCCCGCGTGCGCGTTTCACGGACGAGTTTGATCCTGCGAATTTTCTCGGGCGCGCTGGCCACCGCGATCGTCTCGTCGATCTGGTCGGCCCGGCGGTCCAGCACGTCGCCCAGCCGGGCAAAAAACTGCGGCCCGGGTTCGGGCACAAGCATTTGCTCGTAAGCCAGCACCTCGAGTGCCCCTTCGTATTGCCCGCGTGATGCAAGCGTGGCTGTGGCCTGACGTAGACCCGTGACAGCAATCGACTTGTACTTTTCGCGAGATTGGCGCGTCGTCACCTGGTTGACCAGGTCGTGCAGGTCCTGCAGGCCGGCCTCATCTTCCTTGAGTTCGATCCGGCAAACCCCCCGGCTCAGCCGTGCGGGGGTTGCCACTGCGGCATCGGGGTGGCCTACCAGCACGTCCTGATAGAACGACATCGCCAGTTGGAACTCGCGCTTTTCCTGATGGATGGTTCCGAGCACATAAGCGGCGTCACCGTCGAGCGCGTGCTGGGTCTTGAGTTGATCGCGAGCCAGGCGAAGCAGGCGACCAGCGCCGGTGCTGTCGCCGAGGCGCAAGGCGCAGACGCCCAGCCAGTAGTTAGCTTCGCCTTGCGTCAGGGGATCGGGATCGAGCAGCAGCGCCGAGTTCAGTAGTGACCGGGCTTCGGGGTAATTCTCGCGTGCAATCAACAGGCGCGCCTGCTGGCTCATCGCCCAGGCGCGCTCGGTGTCACTCAAGTCATGACTTTTCAGGTACGCTTCGAGTGAAAATTCGGCGGGGCCGGGATCGTTGGAATCCAACTGCAGATCAATGACCTTGCGCTGAAGGTGCAACGCCAGCGAGGCGTCCAGGGCAATCGCCTTTCGATAGGATTCCAAGGCCTCGGCGTTGCGTTCGAGCGATTCATAGCTTTCACCCATCCGGCGAAGCACGTCCGCAGTCACTTTCACGCCCTGCGATATAGCGATGCGCGATTGATCGATAATGCGGGCGTGCAAAGTCCGCGACGTGTCGCGCCGCTGTTTCATCGCCTGCTCGATCGATTCGGCCACCATCAGATGCACTTTGGCTTCGCGATCGAGATCAAGTTTTTCGGTGCTGAGCAGACGGTTGAGTTGTTCGTTCGCGGCTTCGGCGCGCTTTTGCTTCAGTAACACGCGGGCCACATCAATTTTGTCGTCGATGGTTGGACCGGGCTGGGGATCGATGAACAGATAGCCTGCGTAGCCAAAGAGACCCAACGAGACCACAAGCAAGGGAAACTGCCAGAGCTTAGAGAGGCGTGATTGCGTGCGCCGGGATGCCATGGCGTCCGTGCCTTTCCACGAGCTTCAACCGATTGATTCGGTGCCGCATTGGACCGGCCATCCATAGCCGTATCTCCGCAGCTTCTCGTGATTCATCACCGTCGAGCCGCATGCGGAATGGGAACACCCGCAAGCGACGACGCGCAAATACTACCGGCGACGGCAGTTTTGGCAAGGGTGTGTCCGATAACATTTCGCTTTTTTTGATCGCAGTGCAGGCGCAAAATCTGCGCCCTCCGGAGAAACCCCCGGCGCCGCGACGCCCCGCCAATCCAATTACATGGAATACCGCGACGCGACTTGAACGAACTGCATCCGGGTTTGATAGAGCGCGGTATCGAGCAGCCGCTTTTCGTCGTCCGACAGGTTTCCGCGAGTCTTTTCTTCCAGCACGACCAGGGAGTCGATGTGATGCTTGGCCAAATCCAGCGCCGCGGGGACATCGGCCCCCTGCGACTGCACCTCCATCATCGCGTAAAGCGCCTGAGTCATCATCGTTTCCACCAAAGTGGGGAAACTTGCCTGCGGAATTTCGCGGCGTTTGCCAGCGGCGGTGGTTCGACCCGCAGCGGCCGGGCGGTCTGCCGGGGAGGCCGCAGGTGGGGCTGACGACGCAGGCGCGGTCTTGGCCGGTTCGGGCTTTTGTGCCTGCTCGACCAGCTTGCGCTTTTCCTCCTGCGCCTGCTTTTTCCAGTCGGTATCAATATGCAATGACAACTTTTCTTCGGCCATAAAAAACTCTCCATTGGCAAAACGAGAGGTCCATTCTACGCCCGTCCCGCCGATTCCCCAAAGGTCCGGGCGCAATTCCCTGTCCGGCAGCGACTATTTTCCGATGCAGAATCGGGAAAATATCTGGCCAAGCAGTTCGTCTGGTGACACACTGCCAACGATGGAGCCGAGGTGCTGCAAGGCACCGCGCAGGTCCGCGGAGAGCAGTTCCGCGCCGGTCGTCGAATTATCCCGCGCATCGGCGATGGCTTGGCGGGCATCGACCAGGGCCTGAAGATGGCGGCCATTGAGCGCCAGCGTTGCCCCGGTAGATGCCTCGCCAAACGCCAGTCGGTCCAGCCGCTGGCGCAGCTCGGGCAGGCCGTCGCCCGTCAACGCGCTCACCTCAATCCTGAATTCATCGGATGATGGATCGGTCCTAATCGATCGAGTGTCTGCTTTCGTAACGATGATCAAATCGCATTTTCGATTCAGCACCGCAGGTGATTCGTCCAAAAGAAGCGTATCCTGCACCCACACCACGCGGTCGGCCTGTTCGATCGCGCGGCGGGCCGATGTCTGCATCTGCAGCGCGATTTCCCGCTCGACCGGTGTGCCCGAAACTGCCGTCTCCAACCCCGCAACGTCAACCACCCTGACCAGCCCGCGGGCCAAGGGCAGTTCGACCGAAAGCGCGTCGCGGGTGGTGCCTGCGATCGCCGAGACCACCGCCCGCTTCTGTCCGGCAAGCGCGTTGAGCAGGGTGCTTTTGCCGACATTGGGCCGCCCGGTAAGCACGATGGTCGGTTCGTGGCTGAGCCGCTCAAGCCACCGGCTCTGCTCCTGCAGTTGTCGAATTATTTCATCAATTCGACTCAGCCGGTCGCGCGTTTCCACATCCGAAAGAAACGTCACGTCCTCTTCAGAAAAATCGATGCCCACTTCGATCAGTGCCAGGGTTTCGACCAGCAGGTCCATCGCCGGGCGCAGCCGCCGGGCCAGCTCGCCCGACATAAGCTGGCGCGAGGCCTGCAATTCCTGCTCGTTGCCAGCTGCGATCGTGGCGGCGACGCCTTCGGCTTCGGTCAGGTCGATTCTCCCATTGAAAAACGCCCTGGCGGTAAATTCCCCCGGCTCGGCGAGGCGCGCCCCTTGCTGGAAGAAGTTGTCGAGCAGCATCCGGGCCAATAGCGGATTGCCGGGCAGATGAAATTCGACCAGGTTGTCGCCGGAATAACTTCGCGGGGCATGAAAGACATAAACCCAGGCGGGCACGCTCAGGCCGGCGAAGCGAATCCATCGATGCCGCGCGGTGCCGGGATCATCAATTGCCAAGCCGGTGGCTGCCGCTAGGTCAAGTGCCTGCGCGCCGGTCAGCCGGACGATCATTCTCGCCGCCGGCCCGACGGCGCTGCTGACGGCGACAATGGTGTCCGCTGGATTCATCGCCGCTCCCGCGACTGTCGCGGCCTTGCCTGCAGGGATTATTTCTTATCTTGCTGCTTATGCTTGCGCATGTCCTCGGCCTTCTGCTGTGCGTCGTGGAGCGCGCCCATCATCCGACCCATCAGCCCGGGCGGCTTCTCGCCAACGACCGTGCTGGAAACGCGCTTGGATCGCCCGCTGCCCCCGGCGTCCACGATCACCTTCCCGCTCTTCGCTAGCTCGTCCTGCTCCTTGATGTGCTTGCGGATGATCTTGCTTTCAATGATCCCCAGCGAGGTGCTGGTAAGGATATACAGATTCAGTCCGCTCGGCCCGTTATACAAAAAGATTGGGAACAACAGCGACATCCACTGCATCATTTTCTGCTGCTGGGCCTGCTCGGGCGTAGAAGCCGGCGGCTTGGGCGTGTATTTCTGTTGAAGGAAAAATACGACCGCCAGCAGAAGCGGCAACAGATTCAGCCCGCCCACCTGCCAACCAAACAGCAGCGTGACCGGTTGCCAGGTGAAAAGGTGATCGGGCTTGGCCAGATCGCTGATCCATGTCAGTTTTAGGATGCCAAAATGCAGGAACGGGGCGTGGCGGAGTTCAAAGGTGCTTTGCAGCGAACTCCACAGCGCGATCCAGATCGGCATTTGCAGGAACATGGGTAAGCAACCGAGGATCGGCGTAAAGCCCTGCTGCTTGTACACCTGCATCATCGCCTTGTTCAGTTCATCCTTGTTGTCGCCGTATTTCTTTTTCAGGCGCTCGATCTCTGGCCCCATCTTGCCCATTTGGAGCATGTTGACCTGTGATTTTTTTGTCACTGGATGCAACAGCAAGCGCACGAGGAAGACCAACGCGATGATCGCCAGGCCCCAGTCGCGCAGCACCAGGTGAAACGCCCACAGCATCCACACCAGCACATTGATAAGCCACTGGAAGGTGCAGAATCCGCAGAAGCCGCTGGTCAGCACTAGCGAAAGGTCATAATTAAGCGGAAAAGCACTGTAATAGGTGTTGTTGAGAAGATCGCGTTTCCGCGGGCCGAAGAAAACCCGGAGGGGCAGTTCCGTCGTGTCGCGGGGTGCCAGCGTCAGGTCGGTCGTGGCGATGCGCGTCACCACGTGGCGGGCGTCAGCCGGGGCGGCGAGATTGAGCGCTTCCACCCGCACGCTCGACAGGTAATCGGGTGTGACATTGTTCGGATCGATGGAGACCGGACGGATGATCGCGTTGAAATAAACGCTGTTGGCACCTACCCACAATAGCGAATTGCCCTTGTCGCTTTTGACCAGCTCTTTGGTCGAGGAGTCCTTGATGTACGACTCGAGCATGTCGTGATGCAATTGAAGGTATGCCTTGTCGGCATAGCCGGCCAGAATGTTCAGATCAGGCCCGTGGTCGAGTTCCCGGGGGGGGACGTTCACGCCATTAAACAACGTCTTCACCTGCACCGGCGCATCGGTCAAATTGGTGAACCCATAACGCACCAAGACTTCAAAGCCGCTCGACCCCGGGTTGCCGGCCTTGCGGTCAAAGACCTCAAAAGTCTTGTAAACCCGGACGATCGCGCCGATGTCAATCTGGTACTTGGCTGTGGACGACGAATGATCGACAAGGCTCCAGTCCACCTTGGTCAGATCAAAAAGCTTTCCATTGACGGAAATGTTCTGCGTCGCCAGCGCGCGGGTGGCGTCTTCAAACCCCGCGATCGGCTGCTGAAACACGTACCGGCCGTCGCTGGTGACGACCTGTTTGAAATCATTGAGCGTGACCGACTCGATTCCCGCACCGCGAGGGGAAAGGGCAAGGCGCATCGCGTATTCAGGGTCTTCCTTGGTCTGGGAACCGATGGCACCCCCAAGCGCCTGACCCGCGGACACGATAGGCACGACGCCCGAATTGGCTGGCAGCGCCTGTGTCGTCGAAACCACGGACGACGAGACGGCAATAGAGGCGGTCGTGGGGGCCAGTTCGGCAGCATCCATCGTCGCCGGGGAAGAGTGCGTCGCGGGCTTCTTGCCCAGAATATCCCAATCCGGGTGCTGCTTGTTCAAATACTGCACCAGCAGCAGCCATCCCAAAAAGAATGCCATTACCACGGAGATGCTGAAAAACAGGTCGCGGGACTTCATTTATCTACCATCCAACAATCGCGTGCCCAGAAAGTTATCTAATTGGGGAATCGCTTCGACTTTTTTCACCGTCGTGTCCACATCGTACAACAGTCGTACGAACTCGACAGCCGTGTCGGTCACCACCACAAAACTACTGCGCGGATCGCGGTCACGGGGCTGACCCACACTGCCAACATTGATGATCGCCTTCTCATCGGTCAATTCAAATCGATAGTCCAACTCGTCTGGACTATAGAAATCCGGCCCTTCGAGAAAAACCCCAGGAACGTGCGTGTGGCCGACGAAACAAAGCCGGTCCAATCGTTCGAAAATGCTAACAAACTTGCCGGGGTTGGTGTAAATGTCGTCGGGGAAAATGTACTCGTTAATCGGCCGCCGGGGGCTGGCATGAACGGCGACGAATTCATTTGTTCGGATACGCACGGGCAGATTGCCCAGGAACTTCCACCGCCCGGCCCGTCGGGCAACATCGGGGTCGTCTTCAAACTGCTGCCGCGTCCAGTAGCAAGCTGACTCTGCCCCGGAATTAAAGTTAAACGGTTCATAAAAAACCGCGAAATCGTGATTTCCCATAAGCGACGCCCGGCAGCGGGTCATCACCAGGTCCAAACATTCGCGGGGATTCGGCCCGTAGCCAATGATATCGCCCAGGCAAACGACGTGCTGAATCCCCCGCCGTTCGATCTCGGCCAGCACCGCCGTAAAGGCTTCAAGGTTCCCGTGAATGTCACTGACGATCGCAAACATCATTTTTGTCCAAGAGAGTCGATCCTAAAGGCAGCATCAAAAGGCGTCAAACACCACCTGACGCATTGTGATGCCAAAACCGGTTGAGAGCGGCGTGATGGGACGCAAAAGGGACGCGAACCCATCAGCGTTGACCGTCATGGCAATGTCGATTCGCTTGCGCGACGACGTTGAATTATTCGAGTTCGCCGCTATCCTGAAAGCAAATGGTGGGGCATCCTTCAATAGCGAGGCAACTTTGAGAGCAATCGATTTCCCCGGGCGACAAATCCATCTCGACTTCCATACCGGCCCGGACATTCCTGATGTCGGTGCGGAGTTTGACGTGCGCCAGTTCGTTCAAACCATGCAGCGGGCGAACGTCAACTCGGTGACTGTCTTTGCCAAGTGTCATCATGGCCATCTGTACTATGACACGAAGCACCCCGCCCGGCATCCGGGGCTGAAGAAGAATCTCGATCTGCTCGGCAAACAGGTCGAGGGCCTGCATCGCGCCGGAATTCGCGCGCCCATTTATATCAGTGTGCAATGCGATGAGTTCGCGGCCAATACGCATCCTGAATGGGTCGCGAGGAAAGAAGATACTTCCCAGGCCAAGAGCGGGAGCGTGTTCAAGCCGGGCTGGCAGGTTCTGGATATGGCAACCGATTATCAGGACTATCTCGCGGAACAGACGCTGGAAATCTTGAAGCTTTTCAAGCCGGTGGACGGCCTCTTTTTCGATATGTGCTGGGATCAGCCCAGCACTACCGCGCCGTTTATGGCTCAGATGCGCCGCGCGAAGCTCGATCCCGAGAGCGAAGCCGACCGCAAGGTCTATGCGCATCGGGTTGCCTTGGCGTACATGAAGCGATTCTCGCAGATGGTAAAGGACTACAGCCCGTCAGGGACGTACTATTTCAATTCGCGCCCGCTGGGCAATCTAAAGGAAGAAATCCCCTACCTGGCCCAGGTCGAGATTGAAGCCCTGCCAACCGGGGGCTGGGGATACATGTATTTCCCAAAGAACGTGCGTTTCGCCCGAAATTTTCCGCGGCCCTATTTGGGCATGACCGCGCGGTTTCATAAGAGCTGGGCGGACTTCGGTGGGCTAAAGCCCTACCCGGCTCTGGAATATGAAACCAGCCAAATGATGGCCCACGGGGCCAAGTGCAGCGTCGGCGATCAAATGCACCCGCGAGGCACGCTGGACAAAGGCGCCTATGACCTGATCGGAAAAGTCTACGCCCGTGTAAAAGCGCGCGAGCCGTGGCTGACGAACGCTCGCGCGGTCACCGAGATCGGCGTGCTTCAGCCAGCAAGCGCGCCCAGCCTGCGCGCTAGCGGCGCAATTGAGGGCGCGGTGCGCATGCTTACCCAACTGAAGCACCAATTTGACATCCTGACCAACGATGCGGATTTCACGAAGTATTCGCTGCTGATTTTGCCCGATACCGTGGACGTTGATGCAGAACTGAATAAGAAGCTGGAAAGTTATCTGAAAGCTGGAAACAGCCTGCTTTTTACCGGGCACTCGGGGCTATCGACCGACGGAACAAAACTCCAGTTCAAAGCGCTGGGCATCAAGCCGGTCGGTCCCTCGCCGTTTACGACTACGTATCTGCGATTTGACGGGGCCATCGCCACGGACGTGCCGGACAGCGACCATGTGATGTATGAATCGGGCGTGCGCGTTTTGGCACAGAAGGGTACGCGCACTTTTGGACGCGTTGTTGAACCGTATTTTAATCGCAGGTGGGACCATTTCTGCTCGCACAACCAGACGCCGGGTGATAAGGCGTCGATCTATCCGATCGCCACGCTGCATGGAAAAGTCGGCTATGTTCCATTCCCGATCTTCAGCGCTTTTGGCAAGCACGGGAATTACCCCTATCGCCTGCTCGTGAGAAATTTGCTGAACCTGCTGCTGCCCGAGCCGCTCGTGCGCGCAAGCGCGCCGACCAGCACCGAGGTGACTGTGACCTCACGGCCGGAGCAAACCATCATCCACCTGCTGCAGTATTGCCCGGAACGCCGGGCGGAGAATTTGGATTTGCTCGAAGACATTGTTCCGCTGCACAACGTCGCGATGTCGGTGCGCCGCAGCAAGAAGCCGCGTAAAGTTTACTTGGCGCCGGACGAAACGCCCCTCCCGTTCGAATACACCAGTGGGCGAGTGAATACGGTCATTCCGGTCGTCGCGGGGCACGCCATGCTGGTGATCGAATAGCTGGCCAGCGCGATGGCTCGGACGGCCAACGCGTGTGCCGTGCGAACTGATCGACAAGCCGACGATTGCCACTAAATGTGGATGGCCCTTCCGTCGGCGGCCCCGGCGGCTTCCATCACCGCTTCACTCATCGTCGGATGCGGGTGCATCGCTTCGATGATCTCGGCTTCGGTGGCTTCCAACTTGCGCGCCAGCACCAGTTCGCTGATCAATTCGGTCACGTTTTCGCCGATCAGGTGCGCCCCCAGCAGTTCGCCGTGCTTCTTGTCGAAAATCAGCTTGACGAAACCTTCGGATTCGCCGGCGGCCAGGGCCCGCCCGCTGGCGCTGAAAGGGAACTTGCCAATCTTCACTTCGCGGCTCTCCTCTCGGGCTTTGCGCTCGGTCAGACCAAGGCTTGCCACCTGCGGGTGAGTGTAGGTGCAGCCGGGAATATGCTTGTAATCAATGCCGTGCGGATGAAGTCCGCAGATCATCTCGACGCAGGCCACGGCTTCATGGTGGGCCACATGCGCCAGCCACGGCGGGCCGACCACGTCCCCCACCGCCCAGACATTCTCGACATTCGTCTTGTATTTCCCCAGCTCGACCTTGATGTGCCCCTTGAACAGTTCGAGGTTGACCTCCTTGGCGGCAATGTCTTCGACGTTGCCAGTAACGCCCACCGCCATCAGCACCACATCGGCATCGATGGTGGTTTGTCCATCAATACCGCTGACAGTCAGGCGAACCCCGCTCGGCGTCTTTTCCACCTTTTCGGTCTTGCTCTTGGTGAAAACCTTGATCCCGCGCTTGGCAAAACTGCGTTCCAGCACGATCGAGCAGTCTTCATCTTCGATCGGCAAGAGATGGTCGAGCAGCTCGATGATCGTCACCTCGGTCCCCATCGCGTTGTAAAAGTCGGCGAATTCGCAGCCGATGGCCCCAGCACCGATGATCGCCAATCGCTTGGGCAGGTTGCTCAAGGTCATCGCCTCGCGGGCGGAGATGATCTTCTGGCCGTCGAAATCAATCCCCGGCAGGCTGCGGGCACGGGCGCCGGTGGCAATAATGATATTTTCTGCAGACACTTCCTTCCGCGTTCCATCTTTGTCGATAATCTGCACCTTGTGCGCCGCCAAAAGCTTGCCCATGCCTATTTCGTGCTTCACCTCATTCTTGCGGAACAGGTGGGCGATTCCCTTGGAGAGCTTGTCGGCGATGGCCCGACTGCGCGCGATCGGCCGAGAAAAATCGACCTTGAGGTTGTCGAAACTGATCCCGCGGCCGGCGGCTTCGGTGCGCAGTTTGCGAACGAACGCGCCGTCTTCCAGAAGGGCCTTGGTGGGAATGCAGCCCCAATTGAGGCAGGTCCCGCCGAGATTTTCCTTTTCGACGCAGAGCGTGCGCTTCTTAAGTTGGCCAGCGCGGATCGCTGCGGCATATCCCGCCGGCCCGCCGCCGATCACAATTATGTCAAAATCGTAACGAACTGTTGGGCTGGCAGGCGCCTTTGCGGGCGATTTGGGGGCAGTTTCCTTCTGCGTGGCTGTTCCGGCCGGTGTTGAAGTTGGGCGCGACGGGGCTGCCTTCTCCGGTGAATCCGAAGTTTTAGGCGCATCCGGCTTCTTTGGCGCGGACTTCTGTCCCGCGACTGCATCTTCAATTTTTTCTGATCCAGTTGCCACGATCGCCAGGGCCGCGCCGACTGCGGCCTTCTCTCCTTCTTTCACCAGAATCTTCGCCAGCGTGCCGCTTTCAAACGATTCCATCTGCATAACCGCCTTGTCGGTTTCGACGTCGGCGACTTCCTCTCCAGCCCGGACTTTGTCCCCTACTTTCTTATGCCACTTGACGACCGTTCCCTCGGTCATGGTGTCGGACAATTGTGGCATTGTTATCTCAGACGGCATGAATACGTCTCCCTTGGTTGCAAAAAAATGCAGGATTTCATCGCCACTGTTTTTCACGACTTAGATCGGCAAGACGCTGGCGTTCGGTGGCTTGCTTCAGGGCCTTTTTCTCCCCCCGGGTCAGGCTAAGCATCCCTTGGTGCGAGACTTTTTCGAGAATTCGATCGACGATGGCTTGCTCATTATGTTCAAGTTCGACCGCCCGCTGAAGCTGATAGCGGTGCAATTTTTTCTGCGCGCGATGCAAAATCGGCCCGGTCAGATAGGGCGCGCAAAATCCAAACGCCAGACCGCCCAGGTGCGCGCCATTGGACAAATCCCCATCCAGCAGTGCTGAAAGCAGGAAGAAGGCGCCGAACAGCCCTGCGGCCACGCGGATCGGAACAGGGAAGACCAGCAGGATCAACTGCCGATTGGGCATGAGCAGCGCGACAGCCCCCAGCGCGGCGAAGATCGACCCGCTGGCGCCGATCAGGACTGAGTTGCGCATCGACGGTGCGATCACCTGCATTGCCCCGAAAACCAATCCTCCCGCGGTTCCACCCAGCGTGTAGAAGGTGAATGCCTTGGGCCAGCCCCAGATTTTTTCAAGCGGAGGCAGGAAAAAGTAGAGCGCCAGCATGTTGAAGAAAAAATGCCCGACGTTCCCATGCAAATACTGATAGGTAATCAGCCGCCAGAGCCAACTGTATGAATCGGTGAACCGCAAAGCACCGAAATGTTCAATTGGCGCAACCTTACGCAGAAACGACTGCGCAACATAGACCAGAAGGCAGGCGGTCATGATGCTGATCGTCAGCGGACCGGGCCGGGGCATGGCAAACGACATCGGCATCGTGCCGCCGGGGTCGTCGCGATTGTAGGATCGATCCTGCCAGCCCATGCTCACCTCGGGTCGTTGCGAAAAAACCTGTCGTACATCAGCAGCGTCGCGATAGTCTTGCCGTCCTCAATCTCACCGAGGCGAATCTGTTCAATTGCCTCGGCAAAGTCCGTCGGCACCAGCTCGATCTCCTCACCGGCTTCCAACTGTTGTGCCTGAAACTGAAGATCGTAGGCCGCATAGGAGTAAATCTTCTCGCTTAAAACGCCGGGCGACGTAAAAAAAGGCCGCAAGGCCCGCATCCGGCCGGCCAGATACCCTGTTTCCTCCAGTAATTCCCGTCCGGCGCAGTTCATCGGGTCCTCATTCTTTTCCAACGTGCCTGCCGGTAGTTCCAGCAGAAGCTGGTTGATGGCATATCGGCGATTCCGAATGAGCAAAATCCGATCCGGCGAGACAAATGGCAGCACCACTACGGCGCCCGGATGGGCACACACCTCGCGCAAGTGCCGCTCGCCATCTTCTCCTTCGAGATGATGCAGTTCCAGTCGCATTTTCTTGCCCGTATAGATCACCTGTTTTTCGATCAACCGGAAAGACATGACTCAGCTTCCTAGTTCAAATTCAAGCCAGAACGCGGTATCGAACCCTGCCCGCGCCGCATTCTCATTACATTATAGGGCACAACGCTAGCGCACCTGCTGGCGCGGGGGCCGAGGTGGCGGTCCGGCGGCCGCGCTGCGCGCCAACGGCGCGGCTTCGGGCTGGATTGCCCGTTCGATCTGCTCCAAAATTTTGTCCGTCGGCCCGCGGTCGTACACAAAATCGTCGAGTTTCAGCGTGCCATTGGCGGCAGGGGTTTGATATCCAATATACGCAATGCCCTTGCGATCCCACCGGGTCTTGTCGATCTTCAGTATCCCCGACACCGGAACCGCAGGGTGCCCGGGCACATGGAGGGTGCCATTGGCAAACCGGTATTCACCCCGCGAGTTGTAAAGCGTCCAAATTAAGAAAGCGATGCCGAGCGGCGGAAGGAAGATGCCCAGCCACTGATTGAACGGCACGTCCAGATCGGGGTGGGGCAGCTTCTCCAACTTCTTCCGCGCCGCGGCTTCGTTATCGCGAGGGTATTTCACATACCCGTCGTACAGCGACCAAGCGCCATACCCAATCAGAATGACAACCATCAGGATTCGCGTGTTCCGATAATATCGCCCGGCGCGAGCGATAATCGGGGATTCATTGGACATTTCTTCGCTCATCAAGTTTCCTCGTCAGCAGCAGCGCCGGCGGAGATTGTCTCCGCCAGACGCCTGGTTGCATCAATCGCTTGTTTCAAGGCGGCCTTGCCTTCGTCCCACTGGGGGCGATGCGCGCTTAGGGCCGATTCCAGATCAACCGCCTTGGCCTCCAAGCCGGACAAAACCGCTTCGGCCCGGTGTCGAATCTGCTCGGAAAGCGAGTTGGGCTGATCCGGCTCCATCTTCTCGAAAAGTTTATCCGCATGCGTGGTTAAGCGAAAGCACGGATTGGGATGAATGCGCCCGTGACCGCTGCGCGAGTTGTTAGTAAACTATTTCGTTATGAACCGACTGTTACCGGCCCTGGTGGTGTTCCTGATCATTGGCGGATGCAGCGCCGATTCGCGGATTTACGAAGTTTCAGTCAAGAATCAAACCGGCCAGCCGATCATCGCCTGGCTGTGCAAGGACGGCCCGCCGGTGGAGTCAAGCTGGCTCTCGCCCGAACAATTGGCGATGCAGGGCGTTTCCGAAGACGGCCGTCTGCCTGCGATCGTCATCCCGGCCGGGCGATCGGCCGACACAGGCCCTATCGAGGGCAAGTTTGAACGATTCACCCGCGCCTGGCTGCGCGTTTACATCGGCGATCAGAAACTTTCTCGCCTGCTGGCCGTCAGCAGGGGAAGCTTAAGCCGGGCAGACATGATCCTTTCTCCCGGGAAAAACGACTTGCTCGTGGATGATCGCACGGGCGGGCTGCGCATCCAGCGGGCGAAGGACGCAGACCAATAGCCTTTCTTCAAAGCATATCAACTTCAACGAACCAACCCCGCCAATGATCCAGCTCAGCGTCAATGTCAACAAGATCGCCACGTTGCGTAACACCCGCGCGATCGGGATTCCGAACGTTGCCCGTTTCAGCAGAATTGCGCTTGATGCCGGCGCGCACGGCATCACCATTCATCCGCGGCCCGATCAGCGGCACATCCGGCCTGCGGACGTGCTTGAACTGGCCGATCTGGTGCGAGAGTTCCCTGGCCGCGAGTTGAACATCGAGGGGAATCCGTTCTTCGGTTTCGTAGAATACGCCCGGTCGGTTCGACCCGATCAATGTACGCTTGTGCCCGATGAACACGCGCAGATCACCAGCGACCATGGATGGAATTTACAGACTAATTACGAGCGACTGGCACCGGTCGTGGCGCAACTCAAGGAATTCGGCTGTCGGGTGAGCCTGTTCATGGACCCTTCGCCGGAGCAGCTCGATCTGGCCCGAAAAATCGGAGCCGATCGGATCGAACTTTACACCGCGCCTTATCACGAGCAGTTCCTGGCGTCGCCGAGCCAGCCACCGATCGACTACACCCGCACGGCCCGTCGGGCCACCGAACTGGGCTTGGGCCTCAACGCCGGCCACGATCTGAACCTCGACAATCTTCCCCACTTCGTCAAACACGTTCCGAACGTGCTGGAAGTGTCCATCGGCCACGCCCTCATCGCCGACGCCCTGGAATTCGGCCTGGGCCTGACCGTCAAAAAATACCTCGCCGCGTGCAAAGCTCCCTCCGTTTAGCACGGAAAAATCTTTTTTCACGAAGAGCTTTCCGGAGGCCTACGGAGAAGGGAGAAACAAAGGTTCCAAACGGTGCAAAAGATGTTTCATTCTTTCGCATTGAATCTTTCTCTATTTTGAATCTTTGTTTCGCCCGCGTTCTTCTCCGTGTCCCCCATGCACTGCGCGCAATGAACGAGGCGCATAAGCATTGGATGAAGTTCTTGAGAATCGATGCCTTGCATCTACAATCAACCCGCTTGGTCTGGCGTCTTGGGCCACCGGCTGGGTTTACATTGGAGAGATAATGTTTAGCGGTGCAATGACGGCGATGGTGTCGCCATTTAGGGACGGGAAGCTCGACGAGAGCCGGCTTAAGGCGCAGATCGAATTTCAGATTCGATCGGGCATCGACGGGCTGGTTCCGGTGGGAACTACGGGCGAATCGCCGACACTGAGCCTTGATGAACACGAGCGTCTGATCGCTATAACAGTGCAGGAGGCCAAGGGCCGCGTGCCGGTGATCGCCGGCGTGGGGGCCAATGCCACGGCCGAGGCGCTTGAACTGCACAGTTTTGCCAAAAAAGCTGGCGCCGATGCGGGGCTGAGCGTCAATCCTTATTACAACAAGCCCACGCAGGAGGGTCTCTATCGGCACTTCATGACACTGGCCGATGCGGTGGACCTGAAGATCGTGCTTTACAACATCCCCGGGCGCACCGGCATCACCATGGCCCCTGCCACCGTGGCCCGCCTGGCCGAGCATCCGAATATCGTCGCCATCAAGGAAGCAACCGGATCGATGGATATCGCCACGGAAATCAGCGCGCTGTGCGATCTGACGATTTTGAGCGGGGATGATTCGCTGACCCTTCCGCTGATGAGTCTGGGTGCCAAAGGTGTCATCAGCGTGGCGTCCAATGTCATCCCCGATCAGATCAAGCGGTTAACGCAACTGGCATTGACCGGAGCCTGGGCCGAGGCCGGCGCGCTGCACCGGGGCCTTTTTTCGTTCACAAAGAGCCTGTTCATCGAGGGTAACCCGGCCGGCATCAAGTGCGCGATGAAGCTCGCGGGCATGGACACTGGCGAGCTGCGCCTGCCCCTATGGGAAGCCAGCGCGGCGACGACGGCGACGATTCAGACAGAAATGAAGCGGCTGGGTTTGAAGGTGTGAAAGCCACGCGGGCCGGATCGGCCTTGCCCACCTGGTAACGAGTGTTCGGTTGATCAAACGATGGTGCGTGATGACCCATTTGTGTGTCGCCATTTTTGTCCAGACGATCGAGCAAGCGCGGCGCGACATGGCGCTGGCGGCCGAAGCCGGCGCGGATTTCATCGAGCTTCGCATCGACCGGGTGGTGGATTCGTCAAACCTCGGGCAGTTCCTCGCCAGCCCGCAGATGCTGCATCCGCTCCAGGAACTGATCGGGCAAGCCGGCATTCCCACGATCATCACCTGCCGCGCGCCTTGGGAGGGCGGGGAATCAACGCTAGCCGAATCGGACCGGATCGAGCTGCTCAAGCGCGCCTCCGAAGCCGATGCGACTTATGTCGATCTGGAACTTGTGGCCTATCGCAAAACCGGCCCGCTCAGCACAATGCCCCGAGACGCCCGCGCTGGATTGATCGTCAGTTCTCACGATTTTGCCGGCAGACCGGCAAGGCTGACGAACTTGATCGATGAAATCAACCAGACGCATGCCGAGGTGGCCAAGGTGGTGTGGACGGCGCGTTCGGTCCGCGACAATATCGAGGCGTTTGAAATTCTCCTGCACCGTCAGAAGCCGACGATCGCTCTGTGCATGGGGGAGGCCGGGCTGATCAGCCGCGTGCTTTCAAAAAAGTTCGGCGGGTTTCTCACGTTCGCGTCGCTGTCGGATGGATCGGAAACCGCGCCCGGGCAGGTGACGATCCGCGAGATGAAGCAGTTGTATCGCTGGGATGCGATTAAGCCAGAAACGAAGGTTTTCGGCGTGATAGGCTCGCCCATCATGCATTCAATGTCTCCGGCAATTCACAATGCCAGCTTTGACAAGGTGGGATACGACGGCGTTTATCTGCCATTCAAGGTGGAACCGGGCTATGAATCGTTCAAGGCGTTCATGGAGATGTTCCTGAACTTCGAGCCGCTGCACCTGTCGGGCCTGAGCGTCACCATTCCCCACAAGGAAAACGCCCTGCGGTATTTGCAGGAGGCTGGGGCCGACATCGAGCCGCTGGCCACGGCGATCGGCGCGGTGAACACGGTGGCGGTGTCTCGATATGGCGGGAAAATCAGCCTCCGCGGCATCAACACAGACTACGCGGCGATACTCGATTCGATCACCGCCAAGCTGGACATCGACCGAGGCGCGCTGGCGGGCTATCGTATAGCGGTCATCGGCGCCGGCGGGACCGGGCGAACGGCCGTCGCGGCCTTGGTGGCCTGCGGAGCAACGGTGGTGGTATACAACAGGACAAAAGAGCGCGCCGACGCGCTGGCCGAAGAATTCAACGGCCGGAGCGGTAAAGTGCGATCGGCAGGCTTAGACAAGCTTTGTGACAGTGGCTGCGACATTTTCATCAACACCACGTCGGTGGGGATGTACCCGAAGGTCAACGTCTCCCCGCTAGGTGAAAAGCCCGCAGGGTTTTCAAATAAAACGCTCGTGTTTGATACGATCTACAACCCGGTGCATACGCAGTTATTGCAATACGCCCAGATGTTAGGCGCGAAAACCATTTCAGGCGTGGAAATGTTCGTCCGCCAAGCCGCGAGGCAGTTCGAGCTTTGGACCGACCAACCCGCGCCCGTGCAAACGATGCGGCGAATCATCGAGCAACGTCTCCGCCTGCCCAAGTAGCACCGGCACGCACTATTCCAGTCAAAACCCCCGCCGGGCTTGCCCGTGGAATCTATTTCATGTTCGCGCCGCTTTGGGAATGACGAATATGCTCTTCGGATCGGTCGGGCACTGATGCTGGCAAACCCCGCAGCCGATGCACCCGTCCTCAATCACCCACACTTTTTCCTCGTCCAGCACGATGGCGGCCGATCCGAGTGGGCACATTTCGACGCAGATTTTGCACCCGTCGCCGCTGGAGCGGAGGCAAAGCGAGGCATTCCACCGGGCAGTACCCATGTCGATGTCAGCCATCAATGTAGGCACGAGTGCGCCGGTGGGGCAGACGTTCATGCACTCCAGGCCCTGGCAGACGACACACGGCGCGTCGTCGGGAAGGATATACGGCGCGCCCTCCGCTGCCGATTTTCGCGGATCAAGCTGAATGCACTGTACCGGACAGGCTTTGACGCATTCCCCGCAGCGGCTGCATGTGGTAAGGAAGTCCCCCTCGGGCAGCGCGCCCGGTGGCCGAAGCCAGCGTCCATATACCGGCAATGAAGTACCCGGCTTCCTCACGGTCGCAGGCGCATCGGGCGAGGAGGGAGAGTCGATCCGTGAAATCTTTTCGGCCATGTCATGGATCGGCTCGATCGATGCCAGTAATGGACGCAGCAGCTCCCCAAGTCCTTCTCGGAAAAACCGCCGACGATTAATGGGACGCTCATCAGACATATCTTGCTCAAACGCCGAAACGCACGATGTGAAAGATGGAGATGATCTTACGGGGCAGCCGGCGCGGTGGCCGGAGGCAGCTGGCCCAACTGTACCTGCGTCTGGGTATCAAACGTGCGGCCAGACAGTATATCCGTGAATGAAACCTTCAGAGTTATTGCGGGGTGAGTGGGCATGCTCTGCCAGGGACAAGTGAGCGCGTATTCGTACCGGCCCAGTCGTCCGCGCCAAAATTGTGCCGCTTCTTCGGGTGAAAACTCCCAGCGGCCCAGGCGTAGCAACTTCTCGTTGGAAAGATCGAAGGCTTCGACCACGATCGACCCGGCGGCCTTGAGTACATCCCCGGTTTGATCGACCGGCACGACATAGACCTTCACGCCATCATCGCCGGGCCGGGATGCGTCCCAATCGGCAGCGCCGGTCAGGCGCAACAAAGAAAGCCCGTGAACGGTGAAGGCCGCGCTGAGCTGTGTGGAGGGGAGGTGCGAAATCGTTCCGCGAGATTGTTCGATCGCCCGGATCGTTGCCTGATCGGCTTCGTGCTGGCGCTCGAGCACGGCCACGCGATCGGCAAGTTCCTGATTTTTCTTGCGAAGTTCGATGTTGACGGCGCTGGGCCGTCCGCCGCAACCGATGACCATCGCGGCGAGCAGGAAAAGGGCTTTGCCAGGAGACAGGTATTTCATTCTTTGGATTCGTCGAGGTCGGCGTTTCGCGCCCGCGCGGCCACCTCGGGCGCGCGATCCAGCACGCGGTCGGCACAGCCGTATTGCACCGCTTCCTCGGCAAACAGCCATTTGTTGCGATCGAAATCGTGATGGATGATCTCGATCGATTTGCCTGTGGCATCGGCAAGCATCTGATAAAGCCGGTCACGGAGGCGCAACATGTGTTTGGCTTCGATCCCCAGGTCGGTCGCCTGTCCCTGAAGAACCCCGCCGATCAGCGGCTGGTGGAGCATCACCTGGGAGTTGGGCAGGCAGAACCGCTTACCCTTGGTGCCCATCGCCAGCAGCACCGCGCCCATGCTGGCGGCCATACCGATGCACGTGGTCGCCACATCGCAGCGCAGGTATCGCATGGTATCGATGATGCCAAACCCCGCCGACACGCTTCCACCCGGCGAATTAAGATAAAACTGGATATCGCTCTTAGGGTCGTCGTTGGATAGAAAAAGCATCTGGGCGATGATCGTCCCGGCCGATTCGTCGGTCACCGGGCCGTTGAGCAGGATGATCCGATCTTTCAACAGGCGCGAATAAATGTCGTAAGCGCGTTCGCCACGGCCTGACTTCTCAATCACCATCGGGATTAACGTATTGGTCGTCATAATGTCGTCTCGTCTCAGTTTCGCTCAGCTTATCCGGCACTAACGCCGGCCTTGCGCGTCAATCGAAGCGTTCTCTCATCACGGCGGCTGCAAACCGATCGGCCCGCCTGCCCCGCAGGAGGCCACGAATTTACTTCTTTTCCTCGACCGGCGTTTGTCCGGCGGGCTTTGCATCGGCGGGCTTGTCGCTGGCCGGTTCGCCGATCACTTCGTCGCAAATGCCGTAAGCCACCGCTTCCTTGGCCGCAAAGAACCGGTCCCGCTCGCTGTCCTCGGCCACGCGAGCCTTGGGTTGCCCCGTACATTGGGCCATGATGCTGATAAGCGTGTCTTTGGTCTTGAGAATTTCATCGGCTTGGATCTGGATGTCCGCGGCCTGGCCATAAACGCCGCCAAAGGGTTGGTGAATCATCACCTTGGCATTAGGGAGGATGTAGCGTTTGCCCTTTTTGCCGGCCATGAACGCGATCGCCCCGCCGCTCTCGGCCCTGCCGATGCAGTAGGTGGCAACGTCGCATTGCAGGAAGCGCATCACGTCGTAGATCGCCAGCGTATCATCGACCACCCCGCCGGGGCTGTTCACATACAGGTTAATGTCCTGCGTGCCCTTCTGGCTTTGCAGATAAAGCATCTGCATGCACACCCGGGCCGCACTGACGTGATTGATCTCCCCGATCAAGAAAATGATGCGGTTTTCGAGGAGCATTTCCTCGAGGGTCATTTCACGATACCGGTTCATGCCTGGCCCCGGCGGGCCGGGCATCGAAACCGGAGACAACACCGGTCCCCGGCCCGGAATGATGTCGGGTTGAGCCGCAGCGGCCCGCTCGACCATTCGCGCCGCCATCCCGATGTTCTTAATTGTCGGATCAAAATTCAGCATCCATGTCCTCGTGTATGTCTCGTGTGTGTGATGAATTAAGTTCGGCCGATCCTACGCACGTCGCCAGCCAGCGTCAATCAGGTCCAAGGGGGCCGATAAACGATTTTCTCAGGCCCGCGTGCTAGTCCAGCCGGTTGCTCCGGATGGGCTACTTGTTATGGTTTGTCGGATGATTGCTGCTCTGCGGTCGGTGGCGGCACGATTTCGCCAGCTCTCGACACACCTTCTGGTGCGGCTTGGATTTCAGCAAGACTCCTTTCTCCTTCTGCTGGCGCTGGCGGTGGGTATTTTAACGGCCGCCGCGGCCGTCAGCTTTCATTGGCTGATTCACGAAATTCGGGACCTGCTGGTGGCCCATGCCGATCCGGGTTATTTGTACGGCCGGAGCATCTATTTATTAGTGGTGTGGCCGGCGCTAGGCGGGCTGCTAGTGGGCGCGCTGGGGCGCTGGGTGTTTCGTGCGCGTGAGGGCCACGGCATTATCGACGTGATTGAGTCGATCGTGCGCAGCAGTGGATTTCAGCGTCCGGCGGTGGCGATCGAGAAGATCATCACCAGTGCCATCACCATCGGCAGCGGAGGATCGGCCGGTGCCGAAGGGCCAATCGTGCAAATCGGCGCGGCCATCGCCTCGGGCGTCGGCCAGCTTTTCCAAATCTCCCGGCAGCAGATGCCGCTACTCATAGGCTGCGGTTCGGCGGCCGGCATCAGCGCGATCTTTAACGCTCCCATCGGCGGAGTGCTGTTCACGCTCGAAGTCATCATGCAGGATTTTTCGATCCGCACATTGGTGCCGGTGGTGGTGGCCAGCGTGCTGTCAAACATGACCACGCAGGCGATCTTCACCGATTTTCTGCACGAGCCTTACGAGGCAATTTTCGCCATGCCGGCTCACGCCATCGCCGGGCAGATGGACCTGACCGGGCGATTTCTGCCGGGATTCATCATGTTGGGCATCGCCTGCGGGCTCGTGGGCGTGCTGTTCATCCGGTCGATGCTCGTTTTCGAGCGTTTTTTTGCCGGGCTGAAGGTGCCACGGTTGCTCCGCCCGGGGATCGGCGGTGCCGCTGTCGGACTGCTCGGCGTGGCCTACATCATGCTCTTTGCCTGGACTCGGGGGATTGATAAGCCGATCGAATTTTCGCATTACCCGCTGCCGGCTTTTTTCAGCGATGGTTACGGCGCGATCCAGCAATTACTGGCCGGGGATTTTTACTCGCGATTTTCCTTGTCCTACGTCGTGCTGCTGCTGGCGGTGCTGTGTCTGGCCAAGGTGCTGGCCACCAGCCTGACGCTATCCAGCGGGGGCAGCGGCGGGGTCATTGCGCCGGCACTGTTCATGGGCGCAACGCTGGGCGGCCTGATCGGTGTGCTGCTCCAGCACCTGCCTTGGCTTCCGCACGCTCAACCGCAGATCTATGCCCTGATCGGCCTGGCCGCCACCCTGGCAGCGGTCGTGCATGCGCCACTCTCCAGCGTGCTGATTCTGCTGGAATTGACTCACGACTATAAGCTACTCATGCCGGGCATGTTCGCCACCGTGATCGCCACCGGCTTGGCGCGGATTTTGTTCCGGGATTCGATCTACACCCACAGCCTGCGTGAACGCGGGATTCGGCCCGGCGCCGTCACCGACGTACTGAGCCGATTGTTCGTCGAGCAAGTGGACCTCGAGCCGGCGGCGACCGTCCATCCCGGCGATTCACTGCAAAAACTGCTGGACATGGGTATCAGCGCAGGCACCAGCACGTTCGTAGTGGTCAATGCAAAGGGTCTGTACGTCGCCATGATCCGCAGCGAAGACCTGCACGTCGCGACCCTCGAACCGGAATTTTCCAGCACACTCATCGCGCAGGACGTAATGCAGGAGTCGGTGCCGACGGTCACTTCGCATACCGATCTGGCGACCGTTTTACAGCTATTTTCGACGCACGACGTGTCACACCTGGCGGTCTGTATGCCGGCACAACCGGGGAGAATCATCGGACTGATTAGTCGCGTAGGACTCATGCGGCGATATCAAAAAGCTGTGGCGTGACACCCCCCGGATCGCGAGTGAGAGTAACAGACGAAGGCAGCGATCGGTGGCCTGCAGCGGTATCAGGGGACAGGCGATTTTAGCGTTACCACACACATCGATGAAATCATCGGCCGAGCTGGCGCGGACGCATCGCCGACGCTTAGCACCAGCTCGATGGTTGAAGCATCGACCATGCGTTGAGCGCTGACGTGGCCGATTCCCAAATCGCCGAGCAGTTTGCCGGTCGCCGAGTCATAGATACCCGTGCCATTGACGAGCCAGCCGCTACCGTTGCTCAACCAGTCGAAAGCGCGTCCGGCCCGCATCCGGCCGGCCTTGTCACCGGCAAATCCGCTGGGGAAGAGATGTTCGTGAATCGGCTTGGTATCGCTGCCGGTTAAATTCCAAGCCAAGAGCAAACCCTGGTCGTGGTGTTCGAGAATCATGGCCAGGCGGGTCATGTCCGGAGAAAAGGCGATACCCGCCGGCTGGACCAGCAGGTCGCGGTCGATGCTGTTGATAGGAAATCTTCGCGTGACCAGCCCGCTACGCAGGTTGAAAACTTGGAGTTCGCCTTGTGTGCCTGGCTTGGCTGGCCGCATGACGGCGACGAACTTTCCGTCCGGGCTGATCCGCAGATTGCCCGGCGAGCGCTCGTAGCTACTCAACACGAACTGCCGCAGCCGCTGGCCGGTTTGCACGTCAAACCCTTCGATTCCGAACTGGCCGCTAAGCTCCCAAAGAATCCAAAGCGATGAGCCGTCGCCAAAGCCGATCGCGGTCGGCGTACCGTTGGATTTGATCAGGGAAATTGACCGGATGACACGTTCCTCTGCGACGGACCAGACTTGTAATGACAGCGATGGAAACGCAGCGATGCGGGTGATGATCTTGCCGTCGGGGCTAAGTTGATAGCTGGGATCGATCCCGGCTTCATGGCGGAAAATCGCCGAGCCGGTCTTTTTTCGCAGGCCGATATCCCACACGTCCAGTGAATCTTCGTCGGCCGAAGCGCGACGGAGAACAGCGACCGCGCGGCTGGGCATCACGGGAAGGATGGCCTCACCGAACGTGCCGACATCTGTCAAATCGGTGATCTTGGAAATCAGCGGAGAGGTGATGGCCCGATCGATAGGTTTTTCTTCGACCTCCGGGGCAAACGTCGGAGTGCGATTGGCCGCAGGGGGTGACTCCTCGTCGTCAAACAACGAGCGGCGCGGCGCAGGCGTAACCGGTGATGGTGCGACATGGGTAGGCGCTGCCGGGGCCGCGGCGGTGGCTGCGACGGGCTTGAAGGCATCGGCGGGATTGGGGAATACTTCGCTTGCTCCCGGCTTCACCGGTTCACGGGCAGTTGCCATCGGTGCCACGGCCGGGGACGACGGCGAAACAACGGGTGGCACCACTACGGGTGACGCAACAGTCGGCAGCGGGGCTGAAGGAGGCGCAACAGGTGGAGGGACGACCGCCAGCGGGGGCTTGGCGGCGATTTCGGACGGACCAACGTCGGGCTTTCTAACGATCACCTTAGCCGCAGGCTTCTCATCGGGCACCGCAACGATCGGCTTCCAGGCCAGGTAATGACCCATAGGACTATTTTCAAACTGCTGGCCAGCGCGGGAGGCGCTGACAATTTGCATCACCGCGAAGTTCAGAGCGATCAACGTGAACAGGCCTGCGACCAGTGCCGCGCCATGATAAAGCGCCACGATTGGAAGAGCCTGTCCTGCCTCGCTGGGTCGATATCGAAACAGCAGGAAATGACAGGCTAAGGCCACGCCCATGCCCACCACCGCGCCGGAGACGAATCCGGCAATCCCGCCACCTAAAGTCCATAGGATATAGGCCAGGGCTGCGGGAAATGAAAAGGTGGCAAACACGCGCCAAGCGTGCCTGGGCGGAGGCCGCACCGCGGCCTTGCGGGCCGCGCGAGTTGAACCTGCCAGGGTGATCGTCCAAACGACCCCCGCATAAATCACCCAGAAGACGGCGATGCGCAGCACCGGCACCCAGGGGGCCATTTCTGACTGCCGTATCATTTCCGCCAGTACCCATACTGCCGAAATCACCAGGAATGCCACCGGCACATAAGTATCGACCATCCGCGAGTAAGCATAGTGCAGTGGGACATTGTCGCGGCCGATGAAGGCCGGTGCATCGTCCGGGGCCGCGGAGAAGAAATCGCCCGCCGAACCCAAAGATGGATTTGCGAGCATATCGAGCGCGCGTTTGATGTCAGTGGCCGCTTGCGGAGACGGGGTAGGATCGGCATCGGTTAGGCCGACCTGGAATACTTGCCCACAGCCCCGGCAGCGGACGCGCTTGCCCGCCATGCCGTCGCCGGCATTAAACTTCTTCCCGCACTGATTGCATTGAACGATCATGCGACTTGGCTTTCCTCCCTAATATACATACCGCCATAGACGATTTTCATTTAAAAAAGTTCGCAGATTCGGCGGGCAAGTCAAGGGAATCAGACGAATCGGTCCCAGTTTAATGCTCACCACATCCGAGCGATGCTTGATGATGGAACACCCGAGAACAATTAAGCAAGAAAAACGGACGCGATCACTCGCGTCCGTTGGTCAGTCAATTTTAGCTCGACTTTCGAGGGAAATCAGCCGTTGATGGCGGTGATTTTCACTTCCGTGAACTTCTGCCGATGGCCCTGCTTCTTGTGATAGCCCTTGCGGCGCTTGTATTTCACGATGTCGATCTTTGGACCTTTGGCAGGCCCGACCACGTCGGCAGATATGGTCGCGCCGGCCAGGGCCGGAGCACCGATCTTAGGACTTCCTTCACCCGCGATCAGAAGCACCCGATCGAGCGTGATGGTCTTCGTGCCGTCTTCAACCGCGCGGTCGATCTTGATTCGATCGCCCGGGGTCACTTTCACTTGTCGTCCGCCTTCATCAATAATCGCGTACATTCTGACTCCGTTTGGAATCGCGGAATTGTGGCCAGATCGAGGCCCTTGTCAAGGGGCTGAATGAAAAGAAGTCGCGCGAGCGATCTGCCGTGTAACCTGGAGCCGGTCAGACTTACTCGCGCGGTTGCCCTCCGCATAGCGACACGGCGGCGTTGTTTTGAGTTGCGCTTGCATTCACGTGTTATGACCGATACAAACTCACCATGGGATTCGGGCGACGACGCTCGGGCTGAAAAAGGAACGCGTGAAGTTTCAGTTGATAGACAAGATCGAATCGCTGACTTCCGAGCGAATCGTGGGCCTGAAATATGTGTCGCTGGCCGAGGAATATCTGGCCGACCACTTCCCGACGTTCCCTGTGTTGCCGGGAGTGCTAATGCTTGAGGCGGCGACGCAGGCGGCCGGTTGGCTGATGCATCACCGCCGGAATTTCGCCTGTTCGATGGCGGTGCTGGCCGAGGCGAGAAACGTAAAATATGGTCATTTCGTCGCCCCGGGGAATTTTCTTCGGGTTGAGGTGGAATGGACCAAGGACACCGATACCGGGGCCGGCTTTAAGGTCACGGGCACGGTGGGTGATGCTCAGGCGTTTTCAGCCCGGCTTGGGCTGGCATATTTCAATCTTTCGGCGAAGAATGCCGAACTGGCGACGGTGGACAACAAGCTCCAGGAACACCATCGTTTCCGCTGGGCGGTTCTGACCGCAAACTAAACGAAGTCAGAGAAGGTTTGAAGGGATAGGTTATGGCAATGTCGAGAGATGAGATTTATAAAAAAGTCCAGGAAGTCCTTGTCGATGCGCTGGGAGTGGACGACGAGGATGTGAAGCCCACCGCCACGCTGCGTGAGGATCTCGGTGCTGAAAGCATCGACTTCCTCGACATTGTGTTCCGGCTGGAAAAGACGTTCTCCATCAAAATCCCTCGCGGGGAACTCTTCCCCGAAAACCTGCTATCCGATCCGCAGTACGTGCAGAACAATCAGGTCACCCCCGCGGGCGTGATCGAATTGAAGAAGCGCATGCCGCACTCGGATTTCACCGAGTTTGAAAAAGACCCCATCGTCGACAATATGGCGATGCTGTTCACGGTCGATGCGATCGTGAACTACGTCGCCGGCAAGGTTCCTTGAGGCTGTCGCCACCTGCACCGATCGACTGTTCTTATGCGCTGGATCTGGATCGATAAATTCACGGATTTTCAGCCACAGGTCAGCGCGACGGCCATCAAAAACGTCACTCTGGCCGAAGAGCACCTGCACGATCTGTACCCGGCTTACCCGATCGTCCCCAACAGTTTGATTATCGAAGGCATGGCCCAGACCAGCGGAATCCTGGTCGGCGAAGCCCGGCAGTTCAAAGAAAAAGTGGTGTTGGCAAAAATCGGCAAAGCGGTGTTTCATCGGCTGGTGCGCCCGGGTGAAACGATCACATATCACGCCAAGGTCGATCAACTAAGCGAAGCCGGAGCCAGTATTTCGGGCACAGTGACCGCAGTCGCATCGGGGGCGCCAGTCGGAACTTTTCCCGAGCCAGTCGCCGAGATCGAGCTGATGTTCAGCCACGTTGACAATAACATGGCCGGCATGAAGTTTCCTGAGCACAACTTCGTCTTCACCGAACAATTCGTCCAGTTGCTCGCTACTTATCGCTTGAGTTCCTCGATCAACTTGTGAGAATCGACACTTCGGCAGTTGCCCCCGCAGACTCAGGTGGATAATGAGCAAGATTCGTCGTGTTGTAATTACTGGTGTTGGAGTGGTCAGCCCCATCGGCATCGGCAGCAAAGCCTTCCTGGAAAATCTGTTGGCTGGAACCATCGGCGTCAAACGCATCAGCGCCTTCGATCCGTCGGGGTTTCCCTCGCAGATCGCCGGGGAGGTCCGCGAGTTCAAAATTGGCGATTACGTTCCCAAGAGCTATCGCAAAGCCACCAAAGTGATGGCCAGAGACATTCAACTGGCAGTAGTCGCCGCCGACGAGGCGTTTCGGGATTCGGGCCTGAAATCCAAAGCCTACACCGATCAACCGACGTTCGACGGCAAGCGATTCGGTTGCAATATCGGTGCGGGGCTAATCAGCGTCGATCTGGACGAGCTGACGGGAGCGTTTCATACCGCCCGGGACGACGACCGGCTGAACCTCCGCAAATGGGGCACCGACGGGATGGGCACGCTTACCCCGCTATGGCTGCTGAAATACCTGCCCAACATGCTGGCCTGTCATGTGACGATCATTCATGAACTCAAAGGCCCCAGCAATACCATCACCTGCGCCGATGCCTCCAGTCACCTGGCGATCGGCGAGGCCTTCCGAACCGTTCAGCGGGGCGATGCCGACCTGGCGATCTGTGGAGGGGCCGAGACCAAAGTGCAGCCGATGGGCCTGGCGCGGCAATGCCTGTTGAAACGCGTTTCGACAGTTCACAATGATTCACCCGAGCAGGCGGTGCGGCCATTTTGTCCCGACGCCACGGGCACTGCGGTCGGCGAGGCCGGCGGGCTGCTCATCCTGGAAGAGTACGACCGCGCTGTCGCCCGCGGGGCGAAAATCTACGCCGAGCTTGTCGGTTTTGGAGCATCGCAGGATACTTACAAGATCACAGAGCCTGATCCGACTGGAAAGAGCTACGCCAACGCGATCCGCAAGGCCCTGGCCGATGGCAGTATCCCTCCCGCCTCGGTGGATCTGATGATCCCCTGCGGACTGGGGGTTCCTGCACACGATTCTGCGGAATTGAGCGCGCTTCAGCAGGTTTTTGGTGCCGGCCTCGATCGTGTGCCGCTGGCCCTGACCAAGGCCCAAACGGGCAATCTTGGAGCGGGCAGTGGTGTTGAGGCGGCGGCGGCGGTGCTGTCACTCCACGCGGGCAAAATCCCTCCTTCGGTGAATACGCCGAAAGTGAGTAACAAACAGGCGCTCAACGTGTCACCGGTCGCGCGCGATGCCGAAATGAATATCGCCGTCAGCAGCGTGTATAGCCTGGGTGGACAGAACGCGGCGTTGGTGTTTAGGAAGATTTGATCGACCGAAGGCAACTTATCTCACCGAGACGTTATGAACCGAGTCGTCATCACCGGAATGGGCTGGATCACCCCGATGGGGCACGATCTTGAGAGTGTCTGGACCCGCCTTCTCAAAGGCGAGTCCGGCATCGCCAAGACCACGCTATTCGACGCCGAGACGTTTCCCACACAAATCTCCGCCGAAGTAAAGAATTTCCAGCTAAGCGACCACCTGGATCAGTGGCAGGACCATATGAGCGGCGGGCGTAACACGCAGTTTGCGGTTGCGGCGTGCGCGCAGGCTTGGAAGATGGCCGGGCTGGATAGGAATAAGCTTGACCTGGACCAAGTTGGGATTTATCTCGGCAGTGGTGAAGGCTCCCTGGATTTTGACATGTTTTGCAGCGCTGCATTGTCGGCCTGGGTTCCGGAAACGTCCAGCGTAAACGCGGTGAAGTGGGCCGAAGTGGCCTTTTCAAAAATGAGCGCCAGCCGGGAGCTCGAGCAAGAGCCGAACATGCCGCTTTCACACCTGGCGATTCTCACCGGCGCGCGTGGGCCAGCCATGAACTGCCTGACAGCCTGCGCCGCTTCAACGCAGGCCATTGGCGAAGCGACGGAGATTTTGCGTCGCGGGGATGCCGACGTGATGATCGGCGGCGGAGCGCATTCGATGATCCACCCGCTCGGCGTTACCGGCTTCAACCGCCTGACCGCCCTTTCTACCGCGAATGCCGAACCCACCCGGGCCAGCCGGCCGTTTGACAATCTCCGCGGAGGGTTTGTCCTGGGTGAAGGGGCGGGGATGGTCATTTTAGAAACGCTGGATCATGCGCAGAAGCGAGGGGCGAAAATTTTGGCCGAGGTGGTGGGCTATGGATCGACCGCGGATGCCTACCGAATCACCGATCAACACCCCGAAGGCGAAGGGGCCATCGTCGCCATGCGCGAAGCGCTGCGTGATGCGCGGCTTCAGCCGACGGACATCGACTACATCAACGCCCACGGCACAGGCACCCGAGAAAACGACGGCAATGAAACCAGCGCCATCAAGCACGTGTTTGGGGAATACGCCAGGAAAATCCCCATCAGCGCTGTTAAGAGCATGATGGGCCACCTGATCGCCGCCGCCGGGGCTGTCGAAACCATCTGCTGTGTGCTGGCCATTCGTGACCAGATGCTTCCCCCTACGATGAACCTACAAAACCCCGATCCCGACTGTGATCTGGATTATGTGCCCAATCAGGCCCGCAAGGCTGTCGTAATCACGGTGATGAGCAACAAA